>CAZEPA010000043.1:0-13681 GCA_964513955.1 uncultured Anaerolineae bacterium
GCGACACTCTCGTGTCTCTTACCTTCCTATCACTCTTTAACTGTTAAGGTGCGTTAATGGTTAGATGGCCGAAAAAACAGCAGGCTAGCCCATGCGCCTGCTTTCGCTCTAACACCTTGCGTTGCCGCTCTTACAGCAGCATGAGGTATCTTACTACACAACCCACGCATTGGCAAATCGCAGACAGACTACGATTGAGCCAGCCAGGCTTCGTGCGAAGTCTCCAGCTTTGTCTCACGATTTTTGGTTGTGACGTAAAATTAAACTTCTCAAAGAACCGCTCGCCAGCATCTCTGCTGCGCGAGCGCATTTGCAGTGTGGTATTGTATCAAGCTTGCCAAATCTTGTCAAATTCAACTTGCTTGCGGTCATCAACGAACGGACGCAGACCATGACGCAAACACACAAGGCTCCATGACGTTACTTGTCTGTGTCTGGCCCCTCAAGGCGTGTCCTGTCAAATTCGCGAGCTACTTGGGTGATTCACTTTTTCGCTTGCGAACCGATGAACTCACACAGACCTGACTCAAGCGCGACCTTGCGTTGCTGCCATGAGCTTATTGCTGAACTCATAACCTATTGCAAAGGCTAATCGCTGACCGACCATTCACATTCCAACCGCTTTTGAAAGAACATTCTTACCTTCGTTGTCTCAGAAGGCAACGAGGGCGGAATTTACCACGCCCTTTCGCTTGTGTCAAATCTCACGTGCGCGTCGGTCAAATCCCGGGCACGGTAAATGGCGCGCGGCCTCAGCGCGCCTAACGCATCTCGCTCCGCCCCTCCAGCGCACGCGCCAGGGTAACTACATCGGCATACTCCAGATCGCCTCCCACGGGCAGCCCACGCGCCAGGCGGGTGACTCGCATGCCGAGCGGCTGTAATTGCCGCTGAATCCAGGCCGCCGTGTTGTCGCCTTCCAGGCCAGGGTTCGTGCCGAGGATGATTTCCTGCACTGGCCGACGCTGCACGCGCCGGACAAGCTCAGCAATTTTGAGCTCTTCAGGCCCAATGCCGTCAATCGGCGAGATCACGCCGTGCAGAACATGATAAATGCCCCTGAAGCTGCCCGTGCGTTCGATCGCCAACACATCCAGCGGCTCTTCAACCACACAGATAACCGAATGATCGCGGCTCTCATTGGCGCAAATCGCGCAAGGGCTGCTCTCAGCGACATTGAAACATTCTACGCATAGTTGAGTTTGCGCTTTGAGATCCTGGAGCGCCTGCGCCAATCCCTGCGCCAGCTCATCTGGCGCGCGCAAGAAGAAGAAGGCCAGGCGTGAAGCCGTCTTTGGCCCGATGCCGGGCAAGCGCGCCAACGCATCAATCAGACGCGCAACAGGCGGTGCAAGTGGTTCCACGGCCAGAATCCTAGAAAAGACCCGGCAGGCTCAAGCCGCCGGTCAGCGCTGCCATCCGTTTGGACGCCAACGCCTGCGATTGTTCCAGCGCCTCGTTGACCGCAGCCACCAACAGATCTTGCAGCATCTCTACATCCTGGGGATCAACCACCTCAGGCTTGAGGGAAATCGAGACGATGCGCTGATCACCGGTGGCAATAACCGTCACGGCCTCTCCACCTACAGAAACCGTTACTGTCTCCGATTTTAGAGACTCCTGCGTCTTGCCCATTTCTTCTTGGAGTTTTTGGATCTGCGACATCATGTTGCCGCCCCCGCCGCCGGCGCCGCCCCGCATAGGCGGCTGCGGCGCAAATCCGCGATGCTTACCTTTTGCCATATCCGACTCACATTCCTTTCTAGCTCAGCTCTAGCTCAACATTCTACTCTACAAGACATTCTATGGGTGAGATCAATCTGTTGCCAGTTCACGCACCACCGCGCCCAATTCCCTGGCATACGCGACGACAGGGTCTTCGACTGGCTGACTGCTGTCAGGCGGCTGAGGCATTGACGTTGGGGGCTGCACGGGTGCCGCCGGCCGCGGCCGCGCCTGGTATTGATCTTCCGCAAGGACCGTGATGCGATAAGAGCCGCCCAGGACATCACTCAGCACAGATTCAAGCGTTGCCTTATTCTCTGGCTCCAAGAGTCGGCGCGCATTATACTGCGCTTCTTTCTTGCTGCCATCATAGCCAATGATCACTTCCGATTGCTCGATGGCCAGGAAGCGCACGCCGCCCGTGAGAATGCCTAACAGCATGCGACGCCGATCCTGAAGCAGCTGCTTGACGCGCGCCCAATTCTGGCGCAACAAAACCAGCTTATCCACCTCACCCTCATGGGTGGTGGGTGCGGATGGGCTTTGAATAAGCGGCCCAACCGCCGGACCTGCCGAAGTAGGAGGCGCGGGTCTTTCACTCGCAATGGGCCGGCCAGCAGCCTCCACGACTTGGCTGTCTCTCGCCGGGCGCACGTCCGATGCCTCAGCCGCCATCGCGCGCGGCGGGGCCGCAGCCGAAGCGGACTGGCCCGAGAGGTTGGCTGTCGGCGGCCGATCCGCCCCGTCGAGCGCAGCCTCAACCACGGCTAATTCCAGAGCCAATTGGGGGACGCCCTGTAGATTGCCGCGCAAATCCACCGCAGCTTGATTGAACAGGCGTATCGCACGCAGGAGAGGCGCGGGCTCAAACCGTTGCGCCTGTTGAGACATGTCGCGCACCATTTCCATGGGGAGGTCAATCAGCGTGTCGTTTCCTCCCATTTGAATGAGCAAGAGCGCGCGCAGATAATCCACAGTCTGACGGGCCAGCTCGCGTAATTCGACGCCGGTGGTTGATAGATCGCCGATGACGCCAAGGCCAGCCGCAGGATCGTGCGCAGCCAGGGCATTGACCAGGCGCGCAATGGCGGCGCTCGGCACCGTGCCCAGCATAGATTCTACCTGCTGCGCGGTGATGATCTCGCCGCCATAGGCCATCAGTTGATCCAATAAGCTGATGGCGTCGCGCATGCAGCCTGTGGCATAACGCGCAATGGCATTGAGCGCCTCAAGCTCGGCTTGGCGCGCTTCCGCTTGGCAAATCGCCTGCAGATGGCGAACCATCTCCCGCTGTGGAATGCGGCGAAAGTCGAAACGCTGGCAGCGTGAGATGACGGTAGCCGGCACCTTCTGCACGTCGGTGGTGGCCAGGATAAAAATAACATGGGCGGGCGGCTCTTCCAGGGTTTTCAGCAGCGCGTTGAAGGAGGACGTGGAGAGCATGTGCACTTCATCTATGATGTATATCTTGTAGCGCGCTTCACCCGGCCGAAAATTCACCCGGTCAATGACTGTTTCGCGCATGTTGTCAACGCCGGTGTGCGACGCGGCGTCAATCTCGATCAGGTCGAGCAAACGGTCCTCATTGATCGCACGGCAAATACGGCACTGGTTACAAGGGCGTTCTGCCGGCGGGGCTTCGCAGTTGACCGCCTTGGCCAAAATACGCGCAGTGCTCGTCTTGCCGGTGCCGCGTGGGCCGGTGAAGAGGTAGGCGTGCGCGACGCGGCCATCGCGCAGAGCATTACGCAAGGTTTGCATGATCGGCTCTTGGCCGATCAACTCGTCGAATGTCTGGGAACGCCATTTGCGATAGAGCGCTTGCGCCGCCATTGCCATCTCCTTCAGCTATGCGCCAGTAGATTAACTGGCCGGAAGTTTATCATCATCAGGCGGGATTGGCAAGCGACTTACGGCGCACGTTGCAGCCATCGCGGCGTTGTTGGCTTGGCTAGATCAGGCGTCCGGCTGACGTTGACAGGTGAACGTGACGACGTATAATGAAACCAGCTTATGCACGCCAAAGGTTGATGTATGCAGCATTTTGCAGAACGCGCTGCGGCATTGGGGCTTACCTTGAGCAGCCAGCAGTGCGCGCAGTTTGAGCAGTACGCCCAAGAGTTGGCGGTGTGGAATGAACGCTTCAATTTAACTACCATCACCGAACCAGAACGTGTGGAGACCCATCACTTTTTGGATTCGCTTAGCGCGCTGCCGGCGCTGGCCGCCGCTCAGCGCATTGAGCTGACCATGCTCTTGGCCTCAACGCCCACGGCCATTGATGTAGGCAGTGGGCCGGGGTTGCCAGGATTGGCGTTGAAGCTGATCTGGCCCGGCCTAAACATGACCTTGCTTGAGGGCACTGGTAAAAAGGTCACCTTCCTGGAACACATGATCCGCCTCTGCGGATTGACCAAGATCAGGGCAGTGCATGGCCGCGCCGAAGAGTTGGCTGGTCACGCGCCCTGGCGCGAAGGGTTCGACCTCGTGCTGGCGCGCGCGGTGGCGCCATTTCCGCTGCTGGTCGAATACCTGCTGCCCCTCGCGGCCGTTGGCGGTTGGATTCTCGCCTATAAGGGCGCGGCGCCGCAGACTGAGATCGAGGCGGCGGGCGATGCGATCAAGCTGCTTGGCGCACAATTGGTCGCGCTGCAGGCGCTCGAGGTGCCCGGGTTACAGGAACGCCGCAGCCTGATCGTCATGCGCAAGGTTCAGCCCACGCCGCGCGCCTTTCCGCGCGCAAGCGGCGTCATGCGCAAGCATCCCTTGGGCAGCAGCCGATAGCGCGCAACGTGTCTGTGCTGCCCCAATACTCCAACGTGAGCGCCTTAAACGCAACGGGGATGCGTCAGCCGCGCGGCTAACGCACCCCCGTTGGTTACCAGCGGGTACCGGGGAGTTAGAGGATTTGGAGCTCTTTCAGCTTCGCTTCGGGCACCACACCATTTACCCAGCCGCGGGCCCGGTAGTACTCCTCCAGCATCTTGTCTAACTCGCAGACATGACCATCGGAGCCTGGCATGGTGGAGGCTTCCTCCAGAAAACGCTTGGGAAGGGTATCGCTGCCTTCGCGGAAGCCGTTCAGATTGTTGTAGTAGCGCTCCAGGTTGTACACCCGCTCGCCGGCCGTCAGCAGGTCGGTGGCGGTGCAGGGCGCGCCGGTGATCGCCGCAAACTGCGCGGCAAACGAATCCAGAGACTCGGCGAAGGTGGCGAACTTGCATACGTCCAGGCAGTCGGTCATGGCATGCACGTTCTGGAACACAAACAGCAAGTTGCCCTTGCCTTCCCACGCCAGCGGGTCCACTTTCCCGCCAGGACCAAGGACGTTGCCTGCAACCTCGGCGGCCGGCGAATAGCCGCGCAGGTGACAGGCGCCGCGATTGCTCGTGGCATAGCCCAGACCCATGCCCTTGATGCCGCGCGGGTCATAGGCCGGAATGCCCTGGCCCTTCGCGTGCATGCCGAGCTCCGGATGGCCCAGCAGCGCGGCAGCCTTACCGGTGCCCTCGGCCAGGATGTTGCCCACGCCCTCGCGGAACGCAATCTTGCGCGCCATTTCCACCATCGCATGCGTATCGCCCCAGGCCAGGCCCTCGCCGTTGGTGTAGCCGCGCTGCGTCACCTCCATGTACATCGCCAATACGGTGCCAATCTCAATGGCATCGTAGCCATAGTCATTGGCGCGGTCAATCAGATAGGCGACGGCGGCCACGTCGTCGTTGCCACAGAAGGCGCCCAGCGACCAAGCCGGCTCATACTCGACGCTCTCCATATGCACCTTGAACGGCCCTTCTGTGACATCAACCTCTTTCTTGCACGCCACGGGGCAGGCATGGCAGGTCGGATCGTTTACCAGGATCGTGGCCTTGACGTGCTCTCCGCTGAGGAGGTCGGCATGTTCACCAAAAGAGGTCACCTGGCCGTTGCGCACCGGCAGCGCGCCCATGGTGCTGGTGATATTCATCAGTACGTTGGTGCCATAAACCGACAGCCCGCCCTTGCGCGGCGAAGTCAAGACGCGCTCGTCCATGAGCTGCTGCAAGGCAACTTTCTGCGCGGCTTTGAAGGCTTCCTTATCTGCCGGCCGTGGGCGATCTGCGTGATCGCCCTTGATGACGATAGCCTTCAAATGCTTGCTTCCGCCCACGCAGCCGGTGCCGCCGCGGCCCGAGGCGCGATCGTTTTCATTCATCCAGCAGCCGAACTTCACCAGGTTCTCGCCCGCCGGACCAATAGTGATTACACTGAGGTCTTTGGGGCCGCCGTGGCGTTCCTGCAGGATCTTGATGGTCTCATGGACGTGCTTGCCCCACAGGTCGCTGGCGTCAAACAGCGTCACCTGCCCTTTTTCAACATAGGCGTAGACTGGTTTCTCGGCTTTGCCCTTGAAAACCAGGCCATCGAACCCCGCCCACTTGAGCCGGGCGGCTGACCAACCGCCGTGATGCGAATCGGTGATGGTGTCCGTGAGCGGCGACTTGGTCACAACCGCCATGCGGCCGCTCAGGTTCACGTCGGTCCCGGTCAGAGGGCCGTTCATGAAACACAAGATGTTGTCGGGCGACAGTGCATCCACCTGCGGGCCATTGTCAAAGACATACTTGACGCCCAGGCCACGCGCGCCGATGTATTTGCGCGCATCTTCCTCGGCAATAGGCCGGTATTCCACGCTGCCCGTGGTCAAATCCACCCATGCCACTCGATTTGTGTAACCACCTAGGTTCATATCCATCTCCTTCTTGGGACTCGTACAGATTTGGCGACTACGGCTGTGTAGCTGCGCCTGACTGACTGATGGTAGGGGAAACAAAAAAGCCGTTATGCAACTAGTGCATAACGGCCTGGATGCTGACGGCGGTTTGGGACTGCGACTGACAGCCGGCTCGTTGGTTGAGCCGGGATTTGGCGAAGACAAGAGACATGAGACGCCGCCCTGGCTACTGGTCATTGGAACAACAGGGATGAAATCATTATACGTCAGGCGCACGGGAAACGCAAAGTCGTTAAGGCACAGCGGCGTTTCTCATTTCGCCCTGCTCGCCGAAGCCTCTGCTGGTTGTCGAGCAGGTTCGATAGGATGGGGTGCCTGTGCTGCCTGAGACGCGATGATCGCTAAACGTATAAATCACGCTTATTGTAAATCCAATAGGCCGCCGCCATGCTAACAACGATAATCACCGCTGACAGAAGCAGATAAGTGCCATCCAGCTTGCCGCTGCGAAAAAGCTCCCCCGCGTCGAAATACTTGAACGGGGTGAAGTATTTGAGGAAATTTAGTTTCTCCTGCATCACAGACATGACGGACATGAAGTAGGTCGCCAGGATGATGCCAACGGCGGTTGAGCCAGAGAGCTTGTAGCGCTGCATGGCGCAGCCCAGGAGCAGCCCGATGGCGAGGAAGATCAGTTCGATCATGAACATGGCTTGCATTTCGAGCGCAAGGAAATGATAGAAGCCCTGGTCGGGTTTGTACGACCGCACTGCGGCAAGCGACACCACCCAGGTGATCAGCACGAAGACAATACAGTTGACCAGGGCAGCCAGGGCCTTGGCTGTGATCACCCGGCTGCGCGTGACCGGCAGCACGAGCGAAAACTCGACCGTCTTGTCGCGCTCTTCTTTAGAGATGATGTCGCTGCCCCACATCGCGGCGGCGATGGCGCCCATCAATCCAAAATAGATGAACATGAGGCCATAGAAACCGCTCAACGTGGTCAGGTTGAAGGCGCGCATGCTCAAGGCGTCTAGCATGGCCGGAGGCAAGGAATCCAGCATTTTCAGCATTTGAGGGTCGCCGGCGAAGGCGGAATACTTGGTCACCGCCATGAAAATCAACAGGATGATGATCGCGCTCCAGATCAGGAGCGATTTGAGGTTGGCTCTCAGTTCACGCAGGAAGATGTTCATCATGCACCTCGTCAGGACACTGCCGGAATATCGCGGCGGGTGTAGAGCTGATAGCTGGCCGCCAGCGCCACCAGGCTGATCGCCACGTTGAGCAGCAGCAGCGGCGCGTCATACGCGCCGTGCTGGACGATGTAGGCCGGATCTATATGCTTGAAAGGCGTGATTAGTTCGAGTTTCACATCGCCAAAAATACCGCTGAAGGCGCTCAGCACATACGCGCCAAAGCCCAGGCCCAGAGCGTACGGCGTTACGCTGCGCACCCGCTTGACCAGCAGCGAAATGACCAGCCCAACGCTCAAGAAGAAGAGTTGGAAGATGACGATGCTGAGCAGCAGCAGGAGTAACGTGGGCACAGAATACTCACGGCCCTCACGGAAAAGCGAAATGCCGACATAACTACTCACCCATACGACTAGATTGGTGATGGTCAGGCTGCTCAAGGCGGCCAGCAGCTTGCTGGTCAGTACCCGTGCGCGGCTAACCGGTTTGCTCAGGAGAAAGTCCGCAGTTAATTCGTTCTCTTCAATGGAAACCAGCCCAAAGCCGTAATTGCTGGCCTGGATCGCCAGGCAGAGTTGGACGAACAGGAAGATGAAAGTGAAAAAACCTAGCACGGTGGACAAATCCATGCGGTCCATACCCAACGCAGCCCGTAACTCCTGCGGATAGCGCGCCAGGAATTCGTTCATCAGTGCAGCCTGGTCAGCAAATATCGGAAACATCGCAAAAAAGAAAATGACCAGGAATGTCAGCGCCAACGACCAGATCATCACCGATTTCAGCCGGGCGCGGAATTCGTGTTTGAATATGTTTGCGTTCATGGTCTATGCCTATTCGTAGTAGTGCATGAAGATTTCTTCGAGCGTCGGTTCCTCGATGGTCACATCGGTCACCGGAATACCGCTGATCTTGCGCAGCACCGCGTTGATGTCGCCCTTGAAGAAGAAACGCACCGCGCCATCTTCAGACTGCACGTTGGTCACCCCCGGCAGATCAAAAAAGGCCGGGTTCAGCCCCGCGGCCGTCACCGCTACCTTCTTGTAATTGTTCTGCTGCAGGGTGCGAATGTCGGAGATCTCTGCGATTTTACCCTCACGAATGATGCCTACGCGAGTGCACAGGCGCTGCACTTCGCCCAAAATGTGCGAGGAGAAGAAAACAGTCACGCCGCGCGCATTTTCGGTGCGGATCAGGTCGAAGAACTTGCGCTGCATGAGCGGATCGAGGCCCGCGGTCGGCTCATCCAGCAAGAGCAATTTGGGGCCGTGCAGCAACCCCTGCACAATACCAACCTTCTTCTTGTTGCCGTACGAGAGGTCGCTAATGCGGCGGTTCATCTCCAGTTCCATGATGTCGGACAGTTCGTGAATGCGTTTCGTGAAATCACCTTCATAAAAACTGGCAGAGTATTTGAGCAGGTCAATGACTTTCATGCCTTCGTAGTAATAGACCTCCGAAGGCAAGTAGCCGATATCGCGGCGGATTTCCGGACCGCGAGTCACCACATCCTTGCCAAAAACTGTGGCGCTGCCGCTGGTTGGATGGATCAACGATAATAACAGGCGGATAGTGGTGGATTTCCCGGCGCCGTTCGGCCCAATGAAGCCGAAGATTTCACCTTCTTCCACGCTGAACGAGACATCTACGATGCCCCGCGCTTTACCGTAATACTTGGTCAAGTTGGTTACCCCGATAATGCTCATAGAGCCGCTCCTTATCCCACAATGGGGCGTTACTGCGTGGTTTATGAGACCAGTTCGTATTCCCTACCCTTAAGCCCAGCCCGTTAGGTCAGCATCAGCGAGCTGCCTGACGGGAGGTTTTTTCTCATGGCCGGGCGCGGGGAAGTCGTGCTCCGGTTCGATGCCTGTAGTCCTCGTATTGCTTGCCAAAGGTGGGGATGAGGTTCGTTTCCTCCCTGAGGATGACAAGCATAATTAGTCTACATCAGTCCTTCTGAACTGTCAACTGACCTGCGATATTTTCAAATACCGGATCAGCGCGGACGATATGCTGCCGGCCATTCGCCAGCTTGACTCGGATCGCGAGCTGGCCGCGATCGCTGAACGACACAGGATTGAGCGCGAAGTCTGTCACCGTGGAATCGAACAGCGGCTCGCCTATCGAGATAATCCTATCGGTCGCTGCATCTGGTCCAGCGTAAATGCCGAGCGTTCCCTGTTTCGGCGTCGCATAAAAGATGATTTTCCCTGCCTGATTGATCAGCGCGCCGCGGAAGCTCTCAAAGGGGCCATTGGTATCCACGATGGTTGTGATCTTGCCAGCGGTCGCAGTGAAAACACCGGCGCCCCCGGTTTTAAGGGTGGCGTTGAAGACGACAGCGCCCTCATCGTTGATGGTAGGAAATAGGCCCAGCTCACGAAAGTCGGTGCTGGTGTCCGCAGCGGTTGTCAGCGATCCACCTCGCCCCGTATAGATGCCCTGGCCGCCCTCTCTCAGGTCGGCTCGAAAGACCACCGTTCCCTGGCGGTTGATAACCGGGAGACCCTGGAAGCCGCTGAAGGCGCCGCTGGCGTCGGCGATGGTGATGATTGTCTCACCATTCCCCACAAAAATGCCGCTGCCCTTCGCCCTCAAGCCAGCTCGAAAGGCCACCCATTCCTCATCGTTCATCGTCGGCCCCAAAGGGCCAATAGACTCCAACGGGCTGTTGGTATCGGCAATCGTGATCAACTGGCCGTTACGTATCAGGAAGACGCCGTGGCCCCCTGCCTTCAGATCAGCATAGAAGCTCAACGACGCGCGGCCATTGATATCGGGGTGGCTGTAGATGCGGCTGAAGGGGCCGCTGATCGTGTCAGCGACCATGTTAATTTGCCCGCCATTGCCGGCAAAGACGCCCGCACCTCCCGTTTGCAGCGCAGCCTGAAAAGCCACAATGCCATCGTTGTTCATCGAGGCAACGTACGGGCCAAAATCGCTAAATCGGTCATTGGTGTCGGCAATGGGCGTCAGTGCGAAAGACTTCGCCTGTGATACCATGAAATGACTCCTAGCAGGTCTATTTATTGCTGAGCACGCTGGCGGAGGCGTTCGATGCCTCGATCCTTTGCAGCAGCCAGATCAATTCATGTTCGGTCAGCTCGCCGGTGTGCAAATCTCGATCAGCGCGACACCTCGCGTCGTCGCGCAGGCAGTTCTGGCTGAGAAGCGCCGAGGTCGAAAAACCAATCGCTTCCAATGACATAATCATGGTCAGAAACTGGTACGCGCTACCTGCCAGTAACGGCGCGTTGCAGAAACGTCAACACGGCCATGATCAAAAAGAGGAGGATGGCAGAAATGCTCCACTCGCGCCCGGCATTGGCCGCCACGCCCAGCATCCCGCCAGCGCCCGCGAAAAACAACACCACATAGCTGATCACGATCCATCGTACATGGCGGAAGTCTATCTTGAGGATGTAATCCAGGAACGCTTCCACGATCAACCATGCCAGCAGACAACCAATCTGGATGTAGTACAACGCGGGTCGTTCCAGTTGAGGGGCTTTGAAGAGTAGAAACAGCATGGGGATTGCCAAAAGAAATTCGAAATAGCCAATCCAATGCCCGTACTGGGGCTTGCCTAGCAGCCTGAAAATGAAAACAAGTATGGCCGAAATATAGAATGCGACGGCCACTACAGCGCCTAGCAGATTCATTTCTGCTAACATACGTTGACCCTCTTTTTAATCTTCCTTCCATGGTGCGCGAATCAACGGGGAGCCACATGTAGGGCCGCGTGCAGCCGCCGAACGGTTGAGTACTACGGTGCGGCGTTTCAAGACGGTAGATTCAGTTCAGCTTCGGGGGTTGCCAGCCTCCGAGAGCACGTTCGATCGTATGCGCCACGGCGAGCGCCACATCATCTCGCCAGGGACGAGCGACGACTTGCACCCCGATGGGCAATCCTTCCGGGGAAGTTCCCGCGCGCACGACGGCGCAAGGCCATCCTGTCAGGCTATAGGGTAGCGTGTACGGAATCCAACCCGCATCGGTTCCATGCAAGGTCGCGGGTCGCTCAGCCACAGGCGTCAGGATGACATCGTAATGCGCCATAAAACCAATCAGCGCCCGGCGAAAGCGATCCCACGCAAACAAGTGCTGTTCGACTTCCACGCTGCTAAGCCGTGCTTCCCCATCCGCCACCCACTCGTCCGCGGAGCCGGACTCTGGTCGCCGCCAGTACTGGCGTGTGATCTGCGAAGCCTCCTCGATCCGTGGCGGCAGGGCTTCTTCAACAAGCGCACCCATACCTGCCAAGACGTGAGCAACTCGGCGGCACGTTTCAGCCGTCTCGAGCGTAGGCTCCGCTTGTGCATGATGGGTGTAGTAGGCTACGCGCAGCGTCCGCCCATCAACCGCACGCCAATCCGCGAGAGGCATCGGGATCACACTCGCATCCTTCCAGTCCATCCCGGAGAGGATAGGCAGCGCCAGCGCCAAATCCTCCACAAAACGCGCCATGGGCCCGATCGAGGTGCGCGGGTCATTCATCGCGCCAATGAAGGGAAAATGCCCGGTCAAGGGAATCCGTCCTGTGGTCGGTTTCAACCCTGCAATTCCACAGGCATGAGCCGGCTGGCGGATACTGCCGCCAGAGTCCGACCCCAGGCCCAGCGGTGACCCGCCAGCAGCAATCAGGGCTGCTTCACCGCTGCTGCTGCCCGTTGTGCTATAAGCGAGGTTGTAAGGGTTGTTCGTGCGCCCATAGACCGGATTCTCGACCATAACATTGGTTTTTCCCAATAGGATGGCGCCTGCCTGGCGCATTCGCGCCACGACCGTGGCATCCTCGGTGGGCACGCGTGTGCGAAACGCCAGGTCTCCTCCGGTGCAGGGCAACCCGGCCGCATCAATCCAATCTTTGACGGTAAATGGGACACCATGCAGCGCACCAAAGGGCTGCCCGTGCGCCAGCGCGGCATCAGCCGCACGGGCGTCTTTCAAGGCCTGTTCTGCTGCCAACTGGACTACGGCATTCAGGCGCGGATTTATGCTCTCGATCCGTTGGAGATGCGCCTGCACGACCTCTTCAGAGGAAAGCTCGCGATCGCGGATGCGACGCGCCAATGTGGCGGCTGAAACGCAGCACAACTCGTCCATATTATCTCACCATATCAAGCAATCCGATGTGTACCCTCAGCGACGAGGCCGCTGTCCACTGCAGCCGGTATTGAGCGCACTTCAGTCGTCCATGCTTGTACGCCATTTTCTAACCCAGCTAGAGTCCATTCGGGCCAACCGTGCCTTGCGCAGATTTTCCTGCATGATCCATTGGATATCTTTGTCTGGCTTGACCAGCCATTTCTCCATCAGGATTTTGCCTTCCGTGGGTAGAGCAGCCACCGCAACGCTCCAACAATAGGCAAGACCCTTACGCAGCGCCTGAAAGTCGTCGGCTTTTCGGTTCTCAATCCGCTCAATTGAAAGGGTGATCTCATCCAGAATATCCAGTACGGCTTTTGAGTATTCTGCCTGCCTGAGCAATCTAGGTTCACAAAGGGCAGCAGCGGCGGCTCTTTTCTCATACGGCGTTCCTTTGCTCCAATCGCGCATGGCCGAAATCAACCGTGTCATATCCACATCTCCTAACCGCTGGAGCGCCATAGCCGCAGCTTCGCGCACACGCCAACGTGGATCGGAGGCGAAGTTCCGGATATTCGTGAGCATACCCATATCACCTTCAGCAAGTAGACGTCCAAAGCCAACAACGCCGCAGAAGGCGAGGAATTCATAGGGTGAGTTTACTGGCGCCTTGTCGAAAGTATAGGTCGCGTACCGGAGAAAGAGTGGAAGGTCGCCTTCGTCTGCAACTACCTGCGCCAGTTCAAGGTTTCCGCGTGGCCCGGGCAAGCCGGATGTCTCCAGCAAGTAGGTATCCCAGTTGTCGAGTGTACGTAATTGAGCGCGGTATTCATCTGCTTTCGACATGGTTTTCCCCGACCTACGGCCCAAAACGCCCCATGGGTCTAAATCCCACTTTTGCGGTCCATTATCATCACGCGTCATGACACTGGCGCCAACCTCAGTCTACATGACTCCC
>CAZEPA010000044.1:0-13588 GCA_964513955.1 uncultured Anaerolineae bacterium
ACCTGGTCTTGGCGCAAGGCGACACAACCACGGTCATGGTGGCAGGGCTGGCTAGTTTCTACGCCCAGATTCCGATGGGACATGTGGAGGCTGGTCTGCGCACCCATCAGCGCTACAGTCCATTTCCCGAAGAAATGAACCGCCGCCTGGTCGGCGCGCTGGCATCGCTGCACTTTGCGCCGACCACCCGCGCCGTGGCCGCGCTGCAGGCCGAAGGCGTGCCCACGGAGGACATTTTCCTCACCGGCAACACGGTGGTGGACGCGCTGCAGTCCATCGCGGCGCAGCCGTTCACGCCCGCTGCGGCGCTGCGCGCCCAGCTGCCGCCCCCGTCGGACCGCCGCTTGCTCCTCGTGACCGCGCATCGCCGCGAGAACTTCGGCGCGCCGTTTGAATCAATCTGCCACGGCCTACGGGAGATCGTCGAGCACAACCCCGACGTTGAACTGGTCTATCCCGTGCACCTCAACCCGCACGTACGTGAGCCTGTCTTTCGCATCCTGGCCGGGCGCGCACGCATTCACTTGATCGAGCCGGTCGAGTATCGCACGCTTGTCTACCTGTTAAAGCGCTGCACCCTGGTCTTGACCGATTCGGGCGGCATTCAGGAAGAAGCGCCGGTGCTGGGCAAGCCGGTGTTGGTTCTGCGCCGCGACACCGAGCGACCGGAAGGCATCGAAGCCGGCAATGCACGGCTTGTCGGCACCGCGCAGGCGGACATCGTGCGCGAAACCGAACGGCTGCTGCACGACGAAGCCGCGTACCAGACGATGTCGCAAGCGACCAGCCCGTATGGGGATGGCCGCGCGGCGCGCCGCATCGTGGACGTCATTGCAACCCGCTTTGGGATGCCGGCGCCTTCCGAGCAGCCGAGTGAACATCCCCCCTTTGAACGCCTGTGAGACGATCATGATGGACCTTCCAACCGTACCGGTGGCGCCGCCGCGCCCGCTCTACGACCTCAGTAAACGTTGGTTCGACGCCGGCGTCAGCGCGCTGCTGCTGGCCCTGCTGTCGCCGCTGCTGCTGCTCATTGCCCTGGCGATCAAGGTGACGTCGGCCGGCCCTGTCTTCTATCGTTGGCAGGTGGTTGGCCGGGGTGGACGGCCGTTCACCGGCTACAAGTTCCGCACCATGGTGGTCAACGCAGACGCGTTGAAAGCCCAGCTCATGGCCGCCAACGAAATGAGCGGGCCGGTTTTCAAGATCAAACGCGACCCACGCATCACACCGATCGGGCGATTCCTGCGCAAACTGAGCCTGGATGAACTACCGCAGTTGTGGAGCGTGCTCAAAGGCGACATGAGCCTGGTGGGGCCGCGACCGCCTCTGCGCGCCGAATACATGCAGTTCACGCCCTGGCAGCGCACCAAGCTCAGCGTCACGCCGGGCATCACCTGCCTCTGGCAAATTGGCGGGCGCAACCGGGTGAGCAGTTTCGACGAGTGGGTGCAGCTTGACCTGGATTACATTGCGCGGCGTTCCTTTTGGTTCGATCTGTGGATTCTGCTGCGCACCGTGCCCGCAGTCCTGCTCGGGCGCGGGGCGTACTAGGCGCCCATCACACCATAACCCCCTGAAAATGTGCTCACTTCAGCTTCCTGTGCTAAAATGAAGTCGGGCATCTACGGACGGGAGAGGATGGCACTCTCTCGTTCTTTTTGCTTGCACGCCGGCGCCGGCTTGAAACAATTCGCTGGATGATGACCGAGAAACAGGTGGATACAACGGCCTTGCCTGGGACAGCGCAGCTTCACGCCGTACACCAGGAGCAAGAATTCTACGAGGGTGTCTATCGCGAACAGCTTGACCTGGCGGCGCTGTTGGCGGAACCACTGAGCACCCGTGAGGTGTATGCTCTCGATCTGCTGGGCGATTGCCAAGCGCGCAAGGCGCTTGATGTCGGCAGCGGCGGCGGCCGCCACGCAGTTGAAATGGCGCGTCGCGGGGCGGTTGTATTGGCGGCTGATGTGGCTGTGAAAGGCCTGCAGCAGGGACGCGAGCTTGCCGAGCTGGCTGGCCAACGCCAGCAGATCCACGCCGCGAGCATGGATGCCCACCGGTTGGCGCTTGCCGATGGCGCCGTGGACCTCGTTTTTGGCGCTCAAGTGCTGCACCATTTAGATTGCGCGCAGGCCGGCGCGGAGATCGGCCGCGTGCTCAAGCCAGGAGGCCGCGCGGTTTTCATTGAAAACTCGGACCGCAACCCGCTGCTCAGATGGGCGCGGCGCCATCTGATGGGCCGTTTTGGCATTCGCCGCTACGGCTCAGCGGCAGAATCCCCTTTGAATGACGCTGAGATTGACGACTTTTGCCAACATTTCGGCGGAGCAGTGCAGATTCACTTCCCCCAGCTGTGCCTGACCGTGCTCTTGGCCCGTCACTGGCTCAGTTTTCCGTCGGCCGTGCGATTCTTCATGACACTCGACCGGTGGCTTGAACGCTGGATCCCCGCTCTGCGGCCCTGGAGCTTTCTGCAGGTGCTGGAATTCACGAAAGCACCATCAAACAACCCGACAGGTGACGAATGAACGTCTTAGTAACAGGCGGAGCCGGCTTCATTGGCTCGCACACCGTGGACCTCTTGTTGGCGCAAGGTCATGCCGTGCGCATTTTCGACAACCTGACGCCTCCCGTGCACCTCGATGGGCAGCTTCCTGACTATGTGCCCGCCGCGGCCGAGTTTGTGCTGGGCGATGTACGCGATCGCAGTGCATTGAATAAGGCCTTGCAGGGCATGGATGCGGTCGTTCACCTGGCGGCCTACCAGGACTACTTGCCCGATTTTGCCAAGTTTTTTCATGTCAACACGGTGGGCACGGCCTTGTTGTATGAACTCATTGTCGAACAGCGCTACCCAATCCAAAAAGTCGTGGTGGCTTCATCGCAGGCGGTTTATGGTGAGGGCAAATACCGCTGCCCGCAGCACCAGGTGCAATACCCAGGCCCGCGGCCAGAAGAACAACTGCGCGCCGGCCGCTGGGAGCTGACCTGCCCGGTGTGCGGAGGGCCGCTGGAATGGCAGCGCACCGATGAAACGCATGTCAACCCGCACAACCAGTATGCCATTTCCAAATACACCCAGGAAATGATTGCGCTTAGCCTGGGCCGTCGCTATCAGATCCCATCCGTTGCCATGCGCTTCTCCATTACCCAGGGGCCGCGCCAATCGTTTCGCAACGCCTATTCCGGCATCCTGCGTCTGTTCACGATGGCCCTTTTGCACGCGGATGCGCCCGTGGCGTACGAAGATGGTCAGCAGATGCGTGATTATGTCAATGTAGCCGACGTCGCGCGCGCGATCGAACTCGTGTTGCGCGACGCACGCGCAGACTATCGCCCCTTCAACGTCGGCGGCAATGAGGCCATCCGCGTGATTGATTATGCGGCGGCCGTTGCGCAGATCGTTGGCCGGGGCATGGCGCCCCAGATTCCAGGTGAGTTTCGTCTGGGCGACACCCGCCACATCGTATCCGACATCAGCCAACTTCAGGCGCTTGGTTGGCAACCCAATGTGCCCTTACAGCAAACGATTCACGACTATGTCGCCTGGGCGCAGTCGCAACCCACGTTTGCCAACTATTACCAGGAAGCCAGCCGTATCATGAAAAAACTCGGCACGGTGCGGTCTGTCGCGTGATTACATCGGTTACCCGCCACGGCTCTCTGCCCATGACGTCATTGGACGTTGACGTGCAACAACCAGAATATGCACAACAGCTCCTTCTGCTGGTCAGCCGACGCAGCCTCACCAGCGATGAGTGCAAGCAGGTGTTGGCGTCCATCGAACGCGGGGTTTCGTGGCCGTTTTTCTACGAACTGGCGCAGGCGCACGGCCTGGCGCCGCTCGTCTTTCATAACCTGCGCACGCTCAACGTCGCAGGCTCGGTGCCGCTGCCCGTGTGGCGTCAGTTCGAGGCCAACTACTACAGCACCCTGGGCGATAATTTGCTGCTGGAATCCGAACTCTTCCGAGCCACAGAGCAGCTGCGCAGCCGGCAGATTGATTTTCTACTCCTCAAGGGCATTGTGCTCGGCGCGCTGCTCTATCCCGACCCCGCGCTGCGTCCCTCCGCAGACCTGGACATCATGGTGCCCACAGACCACGTCTCAGGCGCTCGCCAAGCCCTGGAAGATTTGGGTTACGGATTGCAGCCCGGTCGCCAGCTTGACTTCCAATTGGCTCACAGCTACGACCTTCCCTATGTGTGTCAAACGGCCAGCGGCCAGGGCGTGCTCATCGAGCTGCATTGGAACCTGGCCGAACCGGAGCTCTTCAAGCTCGACATCGCTGCCCTCTGGCAGCGCGCGCAAACCTTTGCTTATAACGGCCACACCCTGCCCTCTCTATCGCTTGAGGACATTCTCTTTCACCTGACCATTCACATCCGTAAACACCGCTACGTGGGGTTACGCTGGTTGGTGGACGTCAGCGAAATGCTGCGCACTTTTGGCGCCGACCTGGACTGGCCCTACCTCGTCAACCTGGCGGAGCGGACCGGCGCGCGCACCCTGTTGTACATGACCCTGCAGTTGGCGCACGATGTCATGGGCGCGCCCGTGCCAGCCCACGTTCTCGATAGCCTGCGTCCCAGTCGCGTGCGCCGCTTCCTCCTCAAGCCCTTTGTGGATGCGCAAAACCTGATGCGCATTGTCCACGAAGACAGCGCCGAATGGAGTTGGCTGGGTTTGGGCCAAATTCTGCTGCTTGATCGGGGCCGCGCCATGTCGCACGATTTGCAGCAGCGTTTTGCGCCCCCCATCAGCATTTTCCCAGGCCACCAACGCCATGATCACCCTGGTCTTCTGTATGCAGGCTGGTTCTACGCCAGCCGTCTCGGCCTTATCCTGGGCCGCATGGGTCGCGCGGGCGGTCGGCGGCTGTGGGTTGGGCTGCGCCGGCGGTGGAAGCGTGCCTAAGGCGGCGCTATGCTGATTGCTCGTTCACCAGTGCGCATTAGCCTGGCAGGCGGCGGGACCGACCTGCCAGCTTATTATTTGCGTTACGGCGGCGCCGTCATCAACACGGCCATCAACCGCTATTTCTATGTCGTCCTCAATGTCAATGACAGCGACACCCTGCAGATCACCTCGTCGGATTACCAGACCTTCTATCGCCACGACCCTGACGCGGAGTTGATGAGCGAAGGTTCTCTCAGTCTGCCGCGCGCCGTGTTGCATCACTTTGGCGTCACCCGCGGCCTCTCGATGTTTCTGGCCTCTGAGGTGCCGCCTGGCACCGGCCTCGGCTCTTCCAGCAGCGTCACCGTCGCCCTGGTCAAAGCCGTCAGCGCAGCCTGTGGCTGGACGATGAGCAAGCACGAAATTGCAGCCGAAGCATGTTACATTGAACTGCAGAAACTCGGCATGCCCATTGGCAAACAAGACCAGTACGCCTCGGCGTTCGGCGGCATCAACTATATCGAATTCCACGGAGAGAGCGTGCAGGTGACGCCGTTGTTGCTCTCCCTGGAAACCTGGCAGCGCTTGCAGCGCAGACTGATGCTCTTTTTTACTGGCAGTTCGCGCAACTCCACCGAGATTTTGAGCAAACAAAGCCGGTCCAGCAAACATGACGATGCGCAGGTGATCAGCGCGTTGCACAGCGTGAAGGCCATGACTGCCGAGGTCAAAGTCTGTCTGGAGCAGGGCAAGCTGGACGCATTTGGCGAACTACTAGATCAAAACTGGCAGGCCAAAAAACGCTTCGCGCCCGGCGTTTCCAACGCCAAAATTGACGAGAGTTACGCTCAGGCGCGCGCCTGCGGAGCACTGGGCGGAAAAATCACGGGCGCTGGCGGCGGCGGCTTCCTGATGCTCTACTGCGACGAAAGCCATCAGACGCGCGTGACCGAGGCTCTGAGCGGTTTGGGCCTGCAGCGCATGGATTTTCGCTTCGATCAAAACGGCGCCCAAGTGCTCATGAACAGCGGGTTGCAGCTTCATTCGCCCCTTGCGCACCTGCGCCACCGCGCGCGTCTGCACCAAGAATAACAATCATGTCACGTCGTGAACGTATGCTGCTGGTTTTCATTTTGCTGGCGTTGGATGCGCTGATGATCGGCGCGGCCTTGATGGCTGCCTATTACGTGCGCATTGAAAGCGGCTTACTGCCAGCGCGCAACTTCAGCCCGCCCAACGAATACATGCGCTCCAGCTTACTCTCGATCCCCTTGTGGCTTTTCATCTTGGCTCTCCATCGGCTCTACGATGCGCGCTTGCTCCTGGAAGGACTGCAGGAGTATTTCAAGGTGGCCGCTGCCTGCACGTACGGCCTGTTTGCGCTGGTTCTCACGGCCGTGTTCACCAGTCCCGGCTCAGCCTTACCCGCGCGCGGCTGGCTGCTGCTGGCATGGTTTTTCTCGATAGCCTTCCTTGTCCTGGCGCGCTTCACCGTACGCCGCGTGATCGTTTTCGTACGCAGCCGCGGCCGCTTCGTCACGCGTGTTCTGATCGTTGGCGCCAACGCCCATGGTCAGGCGCTGGCCAGTCAATTCCGCACGGTGCCTGGCGCACGCCTTGAAGTCGTCGGTTTCCTGGACGATTTTTTGCCCCTGGGCGCCCGCGTCGGTGAAGGCATCCATGGCGCGACGCTTGAAGTCATCGGGACGCCGGCCATGCTGCACGAAGTAGCGCAGCGTTACGGCGTCAAAGAGGTGATCGTCATTGCCACGGCCGTGGCCTGGGAAACCTTTCAGAACTTGATGCAGCAGGCCGCGACGCCCAGCGATTTTGAGATTCTGCTTTCGCCCGGCACCTATGACATCCTGGCGACGAGCGTAGAGGTCAGCTACCGCGACTTCGTGCCCCTTCTGCGCGTCAACACGATGCGCTTAACCGGCTTCGATGCCTTGTTCAAATCCGCCATGGACCTCAGCCTGGGGCTGATCGCCTCGCTCATCCTGGCGCCGGCAGCGCTGCTGCTGGCGGTCGCGATTCGCCTGTCCACCCATGAGCCGATCCTGGAAAGTCACGAGGTTTGGGGCGTGCGCGGCAGTTCGTTCATGACGTACAAATTCAATACCCGCTTTGACCGCCCCGGTCTCCGCTCCCCAACACCTGATCCTACGACCTCCCCGCATCCACTCGCTCGCTTCATGCTGCGCTTGGGGCTTGACAAGTTGCCGCAGTTGATTAATATCATGACCGGGCACATGAGCCTGATCGGCCCTCGCACCATTGCCCGCAGTCGCGACATCCCGATTGAGCCGACCCTCGCGAATTTGTTGACGATCAAGCCTGGTATCACCGGCCCCTGGGCCGTGGGCGGCGAACGCGGCTTCGATGAAGAGATGCGCCTGACCAATTACTACATTCGCAACTGGACAATCTGGATGGATTTGCAGATCCTGCTGCAGACTGTGGTGCGCATTCTGCGCGGCGAACGCGCCAAAGCTCAACTTCCCCTGTCTGAGGAGGATTACCCGACATGACCGACTTATATGATGTTCAAAACCAGGCTGCGCAGTATGTGACAGAGGTTGAAGATCTCATGCGCGAGCTGCCCCTGGCCGCGCTGCCGCCGGTGGTCGAAGCCCTGCTTGGCGCCCGCGCGCACGGGCGGCATATCTTCGTCTGCGGCAACGGCGGCAGCGCGGCCACGGCGTCTCATTTCGTGAACGATTTGAACAAGGGCACGAACGTCGCTGGCAAACGTCGTTTCCGGGCTGTCGGCCTGGTGGACAACACGCCCCTTCTCATGGCCTGGAGCAACGATACGTCCTACGAGCACGCGCTGGCCGAGCAGGTGGTCAACTTCGTGGAACCGGGCGACGTGCTCATCGCGATCAGCGGCAGCGGCAACTCACCCAACGTCCTGCGCGCCGTCGAAGCGGCGCATGCGCATGGCGCGATCACTGTGGGTATGACCGGCTTCAGCGGCGGCCAGCTCAAATCGCTGGTTGATCTGAGTCTGCATGTGCCGAGCCTTTGCATGGAACAAGTGGAGGATGCGCATCTGATCCTGTGCCACACCCTCACGGTGACGCTGCGTCGCGCCATCGCCGCCGAGTAGGGACCATGACCGATCCGCATCGCGCCAACGGGCGCCGCCCGGCGATCTTCCTGGATCGCGACGGCGTCATCAACGAGAACCTTCCCCACTACGTCAAGTCGTGGGACGAAGTTCATATCCTGCCCGGCGCTCTCGACGCGCTGCGCACTCTACGCCAGACGCCCTTTGCCGTCGTTGTGGTGACCAACCAGTCGGCGGTGAACCGGGGTCTCCTTTCCCTGGCCGTCCTGCACGACGTGCACGCGCGGCTGCAAGCCGTCATTGCAGATGCGGGCGGACAGTTAGACGCAATCTATTATTGTCCCCATCGTCCGGATGAGGGCTGTGCGTGCCGCAAGCCGCAGCCCGGCCTGCTGCTGCAGGCGGCGACGGCGCTGCACCTTGACCTGGCGCGATCCTACCTGGTCGGCGATGCCATTACCGATCTGGAAGCCGCGCTGGCCGTGGGGGTTCAGCCCGTGCTCGTGCGCACCGGCCGCGGCGCCGCACATGCCGTGCTGCTCGATACTCAAACCCACGCCCTGTGTCCTGTGGTCAACGATCTGAGCGAAGCTGTGGTCTGGATCCTCGACCGTTCCCGCGATCACTGATCGCCGTGGCGGATTCTCTACCGCATCCACATCGCCGCCAATCCCGCAGCCGCGCCGCCCACCAGCAGCCAGGTCGGCGGAACACGCCAGCGAAACAGCAAAAGAGCAGATATCAGGCCCAGGCCGACTGTAAACCAGTCGGTGAACGCAGCGCGCGCTAATTGCCAGGTCACGGCGGCCATTAAACCAAGCGACGCCGCATTGGCGCCATCCAGCAGCGCGCCGGTCCACGGCGACGCGCGCAGCCGGGGGATCAGCGGCCCGCTGAGCGCGACAAAGACAAAGGCAGGAAGGAAGATGCCAACCGTAGCCAGAACCGCGCCGGGCGCCCCACCCAGCAGATAACCAATGAATGTGGCCGTGGTGAAGAGCGGCCCTGGCGTGATTTGTCCCACGGCAATCGCATCTATGAGCTGTTGATCATTGAGCCAACCCAGGCGCAGCACGAAATCGGCGCGCACGAAGGCAAACAAGACATAGCCGCTGCCGTAAAGCACCGAGCCAATCTTGAGGAACGTCAGAAAGAGCCGTGCGAAGGTGAATGGCGTGGAGGCGGCGGCCATCCAAGTCAGGCCCCAGGGAAGCGCCAGCGCGCCCATCGTGCGCGCGCCAAGTCGCCAATTGCGAACGAGCATGACGGCAAGGATAAGGCCAAAGAGAAGGGCCAGCTCGTTGACGCCGAGCAGGGCCAGCACGAGGGCTAATCCCGCGGCCGTGGTTGTCACCCGGTCGCGCAGCGCCTTTTGCCCTAAAAACCACAGCGCCTGCGCCACGATCGCGATGATGACCGGTTTGATCCCGATGAGCAGCCAGTTGATCTGGGGCGTGGCGCCAAAACGGACATAGACTGCGGCCAGCGCCATCACCGCCAGCATAGCCGGCAAGATGAAGCCCGCCCCGCCGGCCAGCAGCCCCAGCCAGCCCGCGCGCAGGCGCCCGATATGGATCGCCATCTCGGTGGAATTCGGCCCTGGGATCAGGTTGGTGGCGCCGAGGAGATCGAGAAATTCCTGGTCATCCAGCCAGCGGCGGCGGCGGACGATTTCATCATGAAACACACCGACATGTGCAGCCGGGCCGCCAAACGCGGTCAGTCCCAACTTGAGGAACACAAGGAACACGTCGCGCAGGCGCCGCGCCAGATCTGGCCTGGATGACGGCGTCATGCGTCGGCGGTCTCGACCTGCATCGAAGCAGCCCCGCTCACAGGTCCAATCCGTTCAAAACGGTTTGTAGATCGGCGGGCAACGGCGATGTGAACTCAAGATAAGCGCCATCGGATGGGCGGTGAAAGCCAAGAAGATGAGCATGCAGGAATTGGCGTGGGCAATCAATGCGGGGTTTGCGGTGCCCGTACACAGCATCAGCCACAAGCGGGAATCCAATGAATTGAAAATGCACACGAATCTGATGCGTACGGCCCGTGTGCGGCGTGGCTTCCACCAGGGTAAAGCCCTCGTAGTAGGTGCGCACACGATAATCGGTGACAGCCGGACGCGACTGCTTGCTCTCCTGACCGCTGATCACCGCCATACGCTGGCGATTGCGGGGATCGCGGCCAATCGGGGCGTCAATCGAGCCCTGGCGCGGGGTCAGAATGCCATCCAATAGGGCCAGATAGATTTTGTGCACGGACCGCTCTTTGAACTGGCGCTGCAAGTCGCGGTGCGCCCGGTCATTCTTGGCTACCAGCATGAGACCTGATGTGTCTTTGTCGAGGCGGTGAACGATGCCGGGGCGTAGTTCACCGCCGATGCCAGCCAGATCAGGCACATGGTACAAAAGTGCGTTGACGAGCGTGCCGCTCACGTGACCTGGCGCGGGGTGCACGACCAGGCCGGCCAGCTTGTCCACCACTAACAGATCAGCGTCTTCATAGACGATGGTGAGCGGAATATCTTCTGGTTCCAGGTCTGTAGGGATGGGCACAGGCAGGTCCAATTGGACCAGGTCGCCCGCCTGCACGCGATAGCTGGCCTTCGCCACGCTGCCGGCGATCGCCACGCGACGCTCGCTGATCCAGCGCTGAATGATAGAGCGCGAGTGCTCGTGCAAAGCGTTTGTGAGCCATTTGTCGAGGCGCTCGCCGGTGCGCTCCACGGTGAGGATCAGCGGCTCAAGTTCATCTTCCACAGGAATGTCAATCATTTATTGCTCGGTGCGCGTCTGGCAACGAATACACATGCTGGCGTAAGGCAGAGCTTTCAGGCGGGCAAAATCAATCGGGTCTCCGCAGCGCTCGCAGAATCCGTAGGTGCCGGCGGACATGCGAGACAAGGCTCGTTCAACCTCGACCAGGGTGCGTTTGTGCGATTCGTTCATGGTCAGTGCGGCAGCCTGCTCAAACGCTTCTGTGCCATCATCAGCCATGTGATTACCCAGGCCTGGATTGTAACCGCGGGCCGCCACGTCGTAATGAGATATTTCCTCTTTCAGTCGCTGGAGCTCTGTTTCCAGCAGCCGGCGCAGGCGGGCATCGTCACGCGTCATAACACCTCCCGGTAGGGGGAAAGCACAAGCCCAATCGAACGATGGGCATGATTTTACTCGCGCGCCAATTCCCTGTCAACATAACTTAAGCGCAGTGGCTATGGATCAAGGTTCACCGTTGAAAAAGGAGAAGAGGACGCGAGTGACTGCGTCCCCTTCAGGGTCATGCTTCTACCGCGTAAACCGTCAGATGGATGGCTACGCGCTCAAAAACGCTGTTAGGTTCTACGCCGTCGCCCGTATAATAGGCAAAATCGGCAATCTCGCCTTCCAGGATAAGGGTTCTCGCTTGGATGGTGAAGACCTGGTTGAGGGCCGCAAGCAAATTGTCGCCTTTGTCGGCCAAACGCGCTTGCAGAGCCGGTGTTTGCTGCGCATACTGGCTGGCAAGCACGGTCGTCACGGTGCGAATGTCGCTCTTGTCGAAGAGCCACACTTCCAGCGCGGTGGCCTGAGTAGATTCCCGATCGAGAGCGGCCGCGATGCCCATGCCACATTCGCCGCGATATCCGGCTCCTGCGTCCCCTTCTACCACGAAAGCCTCGTCGTAGTCGGTTTCGCCTCGGTGGTAAGTGGCATCGAACTCGGCCAGTTTCTTGCCGGGAACGAGCATCGAAGGGGCCGGTGGTTGCTCAGGTTGGGCAGCAGGAGGCGCGGGAGGAGACGGCGCCGCGACGGGGGGGATTGGGGTGTCAGAACCTGGCGGAGGCGGCGCCGGTCGGTAGCTGGTTGCCGTGGTGGCAGCAGGCGCCACCGACGACGGTGGATATGCGCCGATTTCCTGGCCGGCGTCATCCACGAAGTCGTCCGTGAAGTCGTCATCTGTTTCATCCAGAGCGTCGTACGCAAGCGGCGCGGCCGGGCGCATGTCCATGACGGGCAGCGGTTCCTCGGGCGGAAGATTGGCTTCAATCAGGGAGGGCGGCGGCTGGCGGCGCGAAACAATCCACCAGGCCAACAGCCCCAAGCCTGCGCCGATGATGGCAACGCCGAGCAGCAAGACAAGGAGCGTGATCAGGCTGCTGTTCGACTCGATGCTCCCCTGCGCCGGTGAAGCCGTGGGCGTGGCCTGTTTGGTGGGCGCTGCGGCCGGCGCGGCCCGTATCGCGCCGGCGAGCGCCTGCACCGTCTGCGCCTGTTGACTGCGATTTTCAGCCAGATACCGTGCGGCCAGCCGATCAAGCAAGACGCCTGCTTCGCCTGGCGTCCATTCCTTGAGGCGTGTTTGAGCCAAACCCATATCGCCCGTGGCTGCGAAGGAGTCCGCCACGGCCGACAAGTAGTTGTTCTGCGCGGCTTCGCGCAGGTCACGCAGGTTGGCATTCGTCCATTTGACCGGGAACAGTCCCCAGCCCAAGACAAACAGACCGACGAGCAGGCCGGCGATGAATACCATGAGAAGCGTGAGCCAATGACGATTCGTGGTGAGTCGGTTCATAGGGCGGTGTTTCCTCCTGTTCCTTCCGGGATCGCACGCAGTGGTGACTGTTGGGCAGAGCGTCGGGCGGGCAACTCCGCGACGCGCACGGGTCAGATCACAGCCTGCATCAAGACATGGTCAGCGCCATGATGGCTTTCTGCGCGTGCAGGCGATTTTCGGCTTCGTCATACACCACGCTCTGGGGACCGTCAATGACACTATCGGTTACTTCGATGTTGCGGTCGGCGGGCAGGCAGTGCATGTAGATGGCATCGTCTTTGGCCAACGCCATACGGCGATCGTCCGTTATCCAACTCGTGTATTTCTTAGCAATTTCGGCCGCTTGCTTGCCATCTTCTGTGGTCAACAGACAGCCCCAGCTCTTGGGGTAGACGACATCGGCGTCGGTAAAGGCTTCGTCCATATCGTGCGTGATGCTGAAACTGCCGCCATAGCGTTTGGCATTGTCCTGCGCCTCTTGCAGCAGATGAGGCATCAGCTTGTACTCCGGTGGATGGGCCAGCACCACATCCATGCCAAAGCGGCTCATCTGGATGATGAGAGACTGCGGCACAGAGATGGGCTTGACGTAGCTGGCGGCGTAGGCCCATGACACGGCGATCTTCTTGCGCCGCAGGTCCTTGCCCTTCTTCTCCATGATGGTCATCAGGTCGGCCAGGATTTGGAAGGGATGATAGACATCACACTGCATGTTGAGCACGGGGGAGCGGCTGGCCGCGGCCACCTCGCGGAGGTACTTGTTGCCAAAGTTCCAGTCACACTGGCGGATCGCAATGCCATCGAAGTAACGGCCGTAGATTTCGCCGATCTCCTTGGCTGTGTCGCCGTGGCTGATTTGCGTCGTCTGCGACTCGATGAAAGCCGCGTGACCGCCGAGCTGCGCCATGCCGGCCTCGAAGGAGCCGCGCGTGCGCGTGCTGGTGAAGAAGAAGAGCATCGCCAGCACCTTGTCGCGCAAATAGGCATGCGGCAGGTTCAACGCGCGCATTCGCTTCAAGTCAAAAGCCACATCGAGCGCCGTCTCGATCTCTTCGCGCGTCCAATCGGTGTCGC
>CAZEPA010000045.1:0-6188 GCA_964513955.1 uncultured Anaerolineae bacterium
GCCCGTTGCCGTAGGAGGGGCGCGGCCAACATCGCAGTCGGCCGCGCAGCGCCCGGCCAGCGCGCCGGTCGCAGCCAGTGGAGTCAAGGAGGAAGCAGCCAAGTCATCCGAAAGTAAGGTCTTTATTTATACCTATACGATTTGGAACCGCTCGACCAGTTCGTAGCGATGCGCGGCCAACGGTTGGTAACGCCCACCAACAGAATGTCCGCCAGAACGCAGGTGTACGAGGATGGTGACATGAAGGATAGGATGCGCATCATCGAGGAAACATTGGCAAGGCTGATTAGTCAAGCACGCACTCAAGGCTACTTGACATACGACGATATTCTCAGTTTGGTGCCCAATGCAGAGAGCAAGGTGCCGGAGTTAGAGACGCTATTTGCGCAGTTGCAGGAGGAGAATCTACCGGTTTATGAGACGGAAGATGAGGTCCTAGAGGCGTTAGAAGGCGTCGGCGATAGCCTGGATGCCAATGGAAAAAACGAACATAGTCCAACGGTAGCAGAGGTTTTCACCAATTTGGGCGCTGGTGACATCACCGACCTCTATTTTCGCGAGATGAGCAAAGAGCCGCTGTTGACCGCGGATGAGGAATTGACCCTAGCGCGAGCGGTTGAGTCCGGTCGGCTGGCCCAACAGCGGCTTACGCGCAGTGAACCGCTGACGGCAATCAAGCGCCGGCAGCTGCGCAACCGCGTCAATGAAGGAGAACAGGCACGCGCACGCCTGATTCAAGCGAACACTCGCCTGGTCATCAGTATTGCCAAACGCTACATGGGGCAGGGTGTGCCGTTTCTTGATTTGATCCAGGAAGGCAACCTGGGTCTGATGCGGGCGGTGGAGAAATTCGATTATCATCGCGGCTTCAAGTTCAGCACCTATGCGACTTGGTGGATTCGCCAGGCCATCAGCCGCGCCGTAGCGGACCAGGGGCGCACGATTCGTCTACCCGTGCACATGGGCGACAAAGTTCGGCAGTTGTACCGGGTTCTGCAAGAAACAGAGCAGATGTTGGGGCGCAGCGGCACCGCGGAAGAGATTGCCGGCATTCTCAACACCACGCCAGATCGAGTGCGCTGGCTGCTGAAGGTGTCCAGGCACCCCACCTCGCTGGAACAGCCAGTGGGCGAAGATGAAGAGCGCGAACTAGGCACCTTGATCGAAGACACCGAGTCGGCGCAGCCAGCCGACATGGTCATGGGATCCATGCTGCGTGAGCGCATGGAACAGCTGCTCACCACGCTGCCGCCGCGTGAGGCGCGCATCCTGCGTCTGCGCTATGGGCTGCAAAATGGACGTACGTACACACTGGAAGAAGTTGGGCGCAAGATGGGGCTGACGCGCGAGCGCATTCGTCAAATTGAAACGCAGGCCCTCAACCGGCTGCGTCATCCATGGCGCAGTCGCCAGCTGCGCGATTACCTGGAGTAGCCGACGGCACACCTGCACCTCTGCGCGCTGATTGCCAAAAGCGGGCAGGTGTGCTAAACTTGGCTCGTACCGCCCCCATAGCTCAGAGGATAGAGCGTTGGCCTCCGAAGCCAAAAGCGCAGGTTCGAGTCCTGCTGGGGGTACACAACCAAAAAGCGAGACCAGACAATAGAGTCTGGTCTTGCTTTTTTCTAGACGCAGTTTGGGAATGCTATAATGGACGGCAAAAACTAGGCAGAAAAATGGCCGGGATCGAGGTACGCATCGGCTCGAACGGCTGAGCAATCCACCAGAGCTCGACCGACAAGGATCATTGTCAATGCTTCCAAAAAAGGCTTGATATTTGTCTCACCATGTGATAGAATCGCGCCGGTTGGGCGGTTGCCGCCAAGTTACGCCCTCGCTGATGGGCGAGGACATGTTGGAGGAAATGAGCAATGAGTACCTATGTGTTGATTCATGGCTCCTGGCACGGAGCATGGTGCTGGTACAAAATCATCCCGCTTCTTGAACAAGCCGGGCATCAAGCCATTGCTCTGGATTTACCTGGTCATGGGCGGGATTGGACAGCCGCCCGCGATGTCACCATGCAAACTTACGTGGACAGCGTCTGCAAAGTCCTCGACGCTCAACCGGAGCCGGTGATTCTGGTAGGCCATAGTCGGGGCGGCATCGTCATTTCACAAACGGCCGAACACCGGCCCGAGAAAATCAAGACCTTAGTCTACCTGGCGGCCTACCTGATTCCGAATGGCGAAGCGATGTTACCCACGGCTCTGAGCGATTCAGAATCGCTCATTGCATCGAATTTGGTGCTCAACGAAGCGGAAGGCTCCCACATGCTCAAACAAGAAGCCTTCAAAGCGGCGTTGTATGCAGACTGTTCGCCGGAAGATGTGGCGCTGGCTACAGCGCTGCTCACTCCCGAACCCAATGCGCCGGTTGCGACCCCCCTGGTCTTGAGCGATGAGAACTTTGGCCGCGTCGCGCGCGTGTATATCGAAACGCTTCAGGATCAAGGCGTGACGCCGACTTTGCAGAAGAAGATGGTCACCGCCACTCCGTGCCAGAGGGTCATTTCGATGGAGACAAGCCACTCGCCCTTCCTGTCTGCCCCGGAAAAGCTGGTCAGTCATCTGGTTTCGCTGTAAGGCTTTGCCTAAACTGCGCGCTTGGGGTATCACAGCGGTCTTGCGCGAGCCAGTGCGGGGTCGCCGCCGGGCATTATGTGGCCGGTACGGCTCGCTATTTCCAAAAGGCCAACCATGCACGAGTTGTCAGTGACGCAGGGTATTCTCGACATTGTCATCGCAGCCGCGCAGCGCAGCTCGACTGCGGTTCGACAGGCTCACCGCACAGGGCCTGAGCTTGTCGAAGGCCTCGCCGAAGTCGCAGGCGCGCGGCCGATTACGGAAATTAACCTGGTGATCGGCGATTTGAGCAGCATCGTGGACGATTCAGTCCAGTTTTATTTTGATATTCTGAGCAAAGGCACATTGGCTGAAGGCGCTGCCCTCCGCTTTCGTCGCGAGCCTGCAACCGCCCGCTGCGACGATTGCGGCCACCAGTTCATGGTGCGTCCGCCCTTGCTCGATGAATGTCCGGCCTGCCACGGCCCCCGTTTGCAGGTCACAGGTGGCAAATCATTCCTGGTTGAGAGCATCGAAGTGGGTGACGCGTGAAAATCTCTGTCGCACAAGACATTCTGAGCGCGAACGACAGCATCGCACGTGCCAATCGGGCGGCATTTGACGAGGTTGATGTGCGCGTGCTGAATATCATGGCGTCGCCAGGCGCTGGCAAAACCAGCGTTATCCTGGCGACCGCCGCGCGGCTGCCAGCCGACATCCGCCCCGGCGTCATCGAGGGCGACCTGGCTTCCAGCATTGACGCCGACAAGATCGCGGCTCATGGAATCCCCGTGGTGCAGATCAACACGGGGGGCGGTTGTCACCTGGACGCGCCGATGATCCGAGACGCGCTGCCGCGCCTGCCTTTGCCTGACCTGCGCCTGCTCTTCATCGAAAACGTGGGCAATCTTGTTTGCCCGGCCAACTTTGCCCTGGGCGCCCATGTCAACGTGGTCATCGGCAGCACTCCCGAAGGCCATGATAAGCCGTACAAATACCCCGGCATGTTCGCCAGCGCCGATGTGGTGATTCTAAACAAGTGGGACCTCGCCGAGGTCTTCGAGTTCGACCTGGATGCCTATCGCCGCGGGATCGAAATGGTCAATCCCGGCGTGCCCTTCTTCCCACTTTCCTGCCGCACCGGCCAGGGGATGAATGGCTGGTTGAGCTGGCTCATCAACAGGCCGTGAACCATTGAACACGATGTCGGCTGATAGCCACCCACCGCCAGATCCCGCCGATCAGCCGGACATGGCGGCCGGCGCACCTGCGCGGTCAGACGATGTGACCGCGGGCCGGCTGCGCGTCGAGATTCAAGGGGCTGTGCAGGGCGTTGGGTTCCGCCCCTATGTTTACCGCCTGGCGACTGAGCTCCAGCTCTGTGGTTGGGTCCTGAACGATACACGCGGGGTGTTCATCGAGGTCGAAGGTCCCCGTGGCAGACTAGTCGCTTTTCTCCAGCGCCTGCCGTCCGAGCGCCCGCCGCTTGCTATCATCCACGCGCTGACCTCCAGTTGGCTGCCGACCAACGGCGACACCGGCTTCGAGATTCGGCGCAGCGATGCGTTGGGCGCCAAGACCGCCCTCGTCTTGCCGGACATGAGCACCTGCTCAGACTGTCTGACCGAGGTGTTTGCTCCCCACGATCGGCGCTACACCTATCCGTTCACCAACTGCACGAACTGCGGCCCCCGTTTTACCATCATCGAAGCGCTCCCCTACGACCGGCCCCATACCACCATGCGTCAGTTCACCATGTGCCCGAGCTGCCAGGCTGAGTACGATGACCCTCGCAGCCGCCGCTTCCACGCACAGCCAAACGCTTGCCCCGTGTGCGGGCCGCAGCTCGCGCTGTGGCGCTGCGTCACGGGCAGTGCAGAGATCAACCTGACCGCACATGCCGTCAGCGCGCCAGCGCCTGCCATTGTCACCCAGGCCACGGGCCACGACGCGCTTTGCGCCGCCGCGGAAGCCCTGGCGGCCGGTCAGATCGTCGCGGTCAAGGGACTGGGTGGTTTTCACCTGATGGTAGATGCACGCGACGAGGCCGCGGTTGCCCGCCTGCGGGATCGCAAACGACGTCCGACCAAACCCCTGGCGTTGATGGTGCGCAACCTGGCGCAGGCGCGCGGCCTGTGCGAGGTGTCATCCGAAGCTGAGATCCTGCTGACGGCGCCCGAGGCGCCGATTGTGCTGCTGCCGCGGCGGCCAGAAGCCGGGGTTGCAGAAAGCGTGGCGCCTGGGCATCCCGCCTTGGGCCTCATGCTGCCGTACACGCCGTTACACCACCTGTTGCTGGCGGCGGTCCAATTTCCCCTCGTCGCCACCAGCGGCAACCTGAGCGACGAACCGATTTGTATTGACGAGCGCGAGGCGGTCGAACGGCTGGGCCTGTTGGCTGATCTTTTCCTCGTGCATGATCGGCCGATCGCCCGTCATGCCGATGACAGCGTGGCCTGGATGTTGGACGGCCAGGCGCAACTCCTGCGCCGGGCGCGGGGGTTTGCCCCCCTGCCAGTCCTGGTCAAGCATGTTCTACCGGTGATTTTGGGCGTCGGCGCCCATCTAAAGAATACAGTCGCCCTAAGCCTCGGACGCCAGGTCTTCATCAGCCAACACATCGGAGACCTGGAGACGCCGCAGGCCATGGATGCCTTCGAGCGGGTGATTGCCGATTTTTTGCGCCTCTACGAAGCAGAGCCGGTGGTCATTGCGCATGATCTGCATCCCGACTACCTCTCCACGCAGTGGGCGAGCGCCCACGGCGGGCGACTGAGCGCCGTGCAGCACCACCATGCGCACCTGGCCGCGTGCCTGGCCGAACATCAGGTCGAGGGGCTGGCGCTCGGCGTGACGTGGGACGGCGCCGGCTATGGCACAGACGGCACGATTTGGGGCGGTGAATTTCTGCTGGGCAACGCCGCCGGTTTCACGCGCGTGGCCTCCCTGCGCCCCTTTCGCCTGCCCGGCGGAGAAGCCGCCATCCACGAGCCAGCGCGTGTCGCCCTGGCGCTGCTCTGGGAACTTTACGGCGACGCTGCGTTTGAGATGGCAGAGCTGGCGCCCGTGCAAGCTTTTCGTCCTGGTGAGCGGCGACTGCTGCATCAGATGTTGCAGCGTGGGATCAATTCCCCCATCACCACCAGCGCTGGGCGCCTGTTCGACGGCATCGCCGCGCTGATCGGGCTTCGGTCACGCGTCAGTTACGAGGGCGAGGCCGCGCTGGCGTTGGAATTTGCAGCCAACCCGAACGTGCACGACGCGTATCCAATCCGGCTAACTGCGCCTTCAGAACCATGCCGGGACGCTGAATTGCCTTCAGCATTCCAGCCTGATCGTCCCGCGCAACAGATTGACTGGTCTCCAGCGCTGGAAGCGATCCTGGCCGACTTGCACCGTGGAACAGATCGGGGTATCATCGCCGCACGCTTTCATCAAGCGCTCGTTGGGGCGATCGTGACCGTGGCTCAGCACGTGGGAACAGACCGTGTGGCTTTGTCGGGGGGCTGTTTTCAGAATCGTCTGTTGACCGAACGAACCGCGCCTGCCCTCCGTCAGGCTGGTTTCGAGGTGCTGCTGCACCGCCAGACGCCCGCCAACGACGGCGGGATCTCCCTCGGGCAG
>CAZEPA010000045.1:6198-13558 GCA_964513955.1 uncultured Anaerolineae bacterium
GAGGGTTTTCGCCCGTACTGGCACCAGCGCCTTCCGCCCAACGACGGCGGGATCAGCCTGGGTCAGGTGGCTGTGGCGGCTGCGCGGTGGACCAAAACGGGCGCCGCATAAGACGAGTGGGAGGCAGATGAAGCCTGCCACGCGGTGAAGATCAAGTTTGGCCCGAGGGGCGGTGATTGACAGCCCCACAGAGGCTTGCACCTGGCAGCCGGACAGCTATGGCCTCCGGCGGGGAGGTATGTATGTGTCTTGGTGTTCCTGGAAAAGTGATCGCGATCGAGCCGGACCCCCTCGGCATGACGATGGGCAAGGTCAACTTCGCCGGCATTGTCAAGGATGTATGCCTTGCCTACGTCCCCGATGTCCAAATCGGTGATTATGTCGTCGTCCATGTGGGGTTTGCCATCAGCCAGGTGGATGAAGAAGAAGCCGGCCAGGTTTTCGCTTACTTGCGCGAGATGGGCGAGCTAGATGAGTTGAGAATACCGCAGCCGGAATAGGGGGAGGCGCCTGATGCGCTTTGTAGATGAATACCGCAGCGAAGCCGATGCACACAAGTTCCTCCACGCCATTGAGCGCGCGGTGACGCGGCCGTGGACGATCATGGAGATCTGCGGAGGACAAACCCATACACTGATCAAATCGGGGATTGACCGGCTCTTGCCCGAGGCGATCACCCTGGTGCATGGCCCTGGCTGCCCGGTCTGCGTGACGCCCCTGGAGATGATTGATCGAGCCATTGCGATCGCGCGCCGGCCTGAGGTGATCTTTGCCTCCTTTGGCGACATGCTGCGCGTGCCCGGTTCGACCGACGATCTACTCAGCGTAAAGGCGCGCGGCGGCGATGTGCGGATGGTTTATTCGCCTCTGGATGCCGTCAAGGTGGCGCAGAAGCAGCCGGATCGTCAGGTCGTTTTCTTTGCCGTTGGCTTCGAAACCACGGCGCCGGCTAACGCCATGGCCGTCTGGCAAGCCGCACAGCTCGGCCTGACCAATTTTTCCATCCTGTGCTCGCATGTCCTGGTGCCGCCGGCGATGGAGGCAATCCTTGGCTCGCCCACGAGCCTCGTGGAAGGCTTCCTGGCCGCGGGGCATGTCTGCGCCGTGATGGGGTATTGGGAATACGAACCGTTGGCGGAGAAGTATCGAGTTCCGATCGTGGTCACCGGTTTTGAGCCATTGGATTTGCTGCACGGGATCGCGATGACGGTGATGGCGCTCGAGGCCGGACGTTTTGGCGTGGAAAACCAGTACGTGCGCGCCGTGCGCCGCGAGGGAAACGAGCCGGCGCAGACGCTGGTCAAGCGGATCTTCGAAGTCACCGATCGCGGTTGGCGGGGCATCGGCGTCATCCCCCAAAGCGGCTATCGTCTGCGCCCCGAATTTAGCCGCTTCGACGCCGAGCTGCGCTTCGAGGTTGGCGGCGTCACGGCGCAGGAGTCGCCCCTGTGCATCGCAGGACAGATTCTGCAGGGTTTGAAGAAGCCGCACCAATGCCCTGTTTTCGGCACGCGCTGCACGCCGGAGCACCCCCTGGGCGCGCCCATGGTCTCCGCGGAAGGCGCTTGCGCGGCGTATTACCAGTACGGGCGAGCCGATGTCCAGGTAGGATCAAAGTGAACGAACCCATCAACTTCATGGCCGGGCCGCAATGCCCGATTCCGATCAGCGACTACCCACATATCCTACTGGCGCACGGCGGCGGCGGGCGCCTGACCCAAATGCTCATCGAGCGAATGTTCGTACCCACGTTCGCCAACTCGACCCTCGAAGCGCTGCACGACGGCGCCGTGCTGCCGATCAACGGCGCGCGCGCGGCCTTCTCCACCGATTCTTTCGTGATCAGCCCGCGCGTCTTTCCCGGCGGCGATATCGGTTCGTTGGCGGTGCACGGCACCATCAACGACCTGGCTATGTGCGGTGCGCAGCCCCTGGCCCTGGCGGCTGGCTTCATCCTCGAAGAAGGGCTGCCAATGGAGGAGTTGTGGCGCTACGTACAATCTATGCAGCGCGCGGCATCAGCCGTGGGCGTTCCCATAGTGACCGGGGATACGAAGGTCGTTGATCGCGGCAAGGGCGATGGCATCTACATCAACACGACCGGCATTGGATTGATTCCAGCCGGCGTTCATGTCGCGCCCACGCGGGCACAGCCAGGAGACCTCATCCTGGTCAGCGGCGCGATTGCCGTGCATGGCATGGCGATCATGTCAGTGCGCGAAGGTCTCACGTTTGAAACCACCCTGACCAGCGACTCAGCCCCGCTGCATGAGCTGGTGGCACAGGCCCTGGCGGTTGGCGGTGAACACGTGCATGTGTTGCGCGATCCGACCCGCGGCGGCGTCGCCAGCACGCTCAATGAGATCGCTCAGGCGGCCAGCCTGGGTATCCGCCTGGACGAAGCAAAGATTCCGGTGTGGGATGATGTCCGCGGCGCGTGTGAAATCCTAGGCCTGGATCCTCTCTACGTCGCGAACGAAGGCAAATGCCTGGTTATCGTGGCGCGTCAGGCCGCCGAGGCCGTCCTGGCCGCGCTTCAGGCGCATCCCTTGGGGCGCGAAGCTGCCTTGATCGGTGAAGTCCTGGACGACCATCCGGGCCGCGTGGTTTTGCGCACCCGCATTGGTGGGCAGCGCATTGTAGATATGCTGACGGGCGAACAACTGCCACGAATCTGCTAGGGAGACTCTCGTCCGCAACCTCCGTCAATCCTCTTTGACATTCAGGATTCAGGCCGCGACCTGTTTTATCTCATATGCGACAACCGGTGATTCCGCTACAATCCCAGTGAAGTATTTCACACATCTAGCATCGTTACAGCGAGAAAGTAGAATTCTTACTGGATGAGGAGTTTCACCATGTCGTCAAACTCAAGTGATCCAGGCCCGGGGCGCACCATCCCGGGCGTGGTGATCAACGGGCAACCGGCGCAGGCGCGGGCTGGGGAATCCATCCTGACTGTCGCTCGGTCCAATGGCATCTCCATACCTACTTTATGTCACCTGGAGGGGCTAAGCGATGTGGGCGCCTGCCGGTTATGTATGGTCGAAACCGCAGGCTCAAATAAGCTCATTCCGGCCTGCGTGACCCCGATCACACCGGGAATGGAAATAACAACCCACTCGCCCACCCTGTCGGCGTACCGCAAAATGGTTCTGGAATTGTTGTTTTCTGAGCGCAACCACATCTGCGCGGTGTGCGTGGCTAACGGTCACTGCGAGCTGCAATCCGTAGCACAAGCCTGCGGCATGGACCATGTTACCTACGCGTATGCCTGCCCGCCTTTGCCTATAGACTACTCTCATCCCCGCTTTGCCCTCGATCACAATCGCTGCATCCTATGCACGCGCTGCGTCCGCGTCTGTTCCGAAGTGGAAGGCGCCAACACCTGGGGACTTCGGGATCGGGGAAGCTCTACTCTGCTGATTGCTGACCTGGCCGGGCCCTGGGGTGAATCGCTCACCTGCACCAGTTGCGGCAAGTGCGTACAGGTCTGCCCGACCGGCGCGCTGTTCGAAAAGGGAAAGTCGGTTGCGGAGATGACCAAGCGCCCAGACCTGATTTCAGAATTGGTGCAGAAGCGCCAACGGAGCCAATCATGACCAAGCCTTCCTTCGCGACTGTCTGGCTCGACGGCTGCTCGGGCTGTCATATGTCGTTCCTGGATATTGATGAACGCTTAATCTCGCTGGTGCAACTGGTGGACATCGTCTACAGTCCTCTCGTTGACACGAAGGTCTTCCCAGACCATGTTGATATCGCCCTCGTGGAAGGCGCGGTCAGCAGCGAGGAAGACCTGGAGAAAATCAAGCACATCCGCGCCCATACCACCACCCTCATCTCGCTGGGCGACTGCGCCGTGACATCCAACGTGCCCTCGATGCGCAACGCCTGGGGACCCGGTGCTGTTCTGCGCCGAGCTTATGTCGAGAATGTCGGTTATCGGCCCGGCATCCCCAACCAGGTGATCCCGCGGCTGCTGCCCAAGGTCATTCCGATTCATCACGTAGTCGCCGTGGATGTGTTCATTCCTGGGTGTCCGCCGTCTGCCGACACCATTTTCACGGTGCTGAGCGAGTTATTGCAGGGCCGCACGCCAGACGTGTCCGCGCTGACCAGGTTCGGGGCCTGAAAAGGCTCAGGTTCCGAGGAGATCATTTATGCCAACACAAATCATGATTGACCCCGTCACGCGCATCGAGGGCCACTCCAAAATTACGATTCAGCTCGATGATCAGGGGAATGTGCAGGACGCGCAGTTTCATGTGACTCAGATGCGCGGGTTCGAGAAGTTTTGCGAGGGGCGCCCGTTCTACGAAATGCCGAGTCTGATGGCGCGTATCTGCGGCATCTGCCCCATCAGCCACCTCCTGGCTTCGGCCAAGGCTTGTGACGCGCTGATGGCGGTGCACATTTCGCCGACAGCCGCCGCCTTGCGCCGCATCCTGAACCTGGCCCAGCATCTGCAATCGCATGCGCTCAGCTTCTTCCACCTCTCCGCGCCCGATTTCATCCTGGGTATGGATGCAGATCCAGCCGTGCGCAACATCGTTGGCCTGTTGCAGGTCAACCCAGCCATGGGGCGCGATGGCATCCGTCTGCGCCAATTCGGTCAGCAGATCATCGAGTGGCTGGCCGGCAAACGCATTCACCCGGCTTGGGTCGTCCCCGGGGGTGTCAACGCACCCCTGGCGCCGGAAACACGCGACCGGATCTTGGCTGGCATTCCAGAGATGATCGAAATCGCAGAGCGGGCAGTGGCCTGGTTCAAGCCAACCTTCGAACGGTTTAGCGACGAAGTCGCGGTCTTTGCCAACTTTCCTACCCTGTTCATGGGCCTGGTGGCCGACGATGGGACGCTGGAGCAGTATGATGGCAAACTGCGGTTCATGGACGCCAACGGCCAACGCATCGCCGACATGGTCAATCCGGCGCATTACCAGGACTACATCGCCGAAGCAGTCGAGCCGTTCTCGTATCTGAAATCGCCGTTCTATCGGCCCTTGGGTTATCCCGCTGGCATTTACCGCGTCGGGCCGTTAGCCCGCCTTAACCTGGCCGATCGCTGCGGCACCCCGCGTGCGGACCGCGAGCTGGCGGAGTTCCGCAAGCTGCAAAACGGGCCGGTCATGAGCTCTTTCCATTACCATTACGCGCGCCTGATCGAGATTCTCTACAGCCTGGAACGCATCGAGCAGCTGCTCAACGAACCGGACATTCTGAGTCCAAACGTGCGAGCGAGCGGCGGTCCAAACGCGCGTGAGGGCGTTGGGGTTTCCGAAGCGCCGCGCGGCACGTTGATTCATCACTACCGGATTGATGACGACGGCCTGTTGACCTGGGCGAATCTGATCATCGCAACCGGCCACAACAACCTGGCGATGAATCGTGGGGTCTTGCAGGTGGCGCAACGTTTCGTGCATGGGCAGAAACTGAGCGAGGGAATGCTCAATCGGGTTGAAGCCGTGATTCGGGCCTACGATCCGTGCCTGAGCTGCTCCACGCATGCGCTCGATCATATGGCGCTGCACGTTCAACTGCTCGGCCCTGACGGTGTGCTGGTGGATGAGCGACGGCGTGACTGAGTGCCTTTCGGCGCTGATTATCGGCTACGGCAATCCGCTGCGGCGCGACGATGGCATCGGCCTGGCTGCGGCGCAGCAGCTGGCAAGCGACCTGAACATCCCCGGTGTTCAGGTCGTTGCTTGCCACCAGTTGACGCCCGAGCTGGCTGAGCCTATCAGCCGCACATCACGGGTAATTTTCATTGATGCCTGTGACGGCGATCGTCCCGGCCAAGTGATTTGCCGACCTGTGCTCCGTGACCTAGAGTCAGCGCCTGCCTTTGCCCATCACCTGACGCCGGCTGCACTCTTAGCCTGCGCCTACACCCTGTATCAGGTCAACCCGGTTGAGGCGCTGGTCATGACGGTGAACGGCGCCAGCTTTGAGTACGGCGAGGATCTCACTCCCCAGGTGGCCGCTGCGCTGCCGATGATAACGACCATGCTTTCTGCTATCCTGAATACGTGGTTCGAGGGCGATAGAAAAAGCGCGCCAGAATGATCCCGAATTCGTACAACGCGTAGAGCGGCAGCATGACCAGAGTCATATTGAACGGGTCTGGCGTGGGCGTGATCACTGCGGCGACAACTGCCAAAATGACAATCGCGTAGCGCCGGCCGCGGCGCAGCTGCGTGGGGCTGACCACGCCCAGGCGCGCAAAAAAGGCGATGATGAGCGGCGTCTCGAAGCTGAGGCCGATCCAGACGATAAAATTGGCCACAAACGAGATGTAATAATCAATGGAATACTGCGGCTGAATCAAGTCGCTCAGGAAGCGACCCAGGTAATCCAGCGAAAACGGGAGCATGACAAAGGCCGAAAACGCGACGCCGATGGCGAACAGCAGAGTTGCGCCAGGAATGACGATGGTCAAGGCGCGCTTTTCACCGGGGGTTAGGCCGGGCACGACGAAAGCCACAATTTGATAGACGATGACCGGCATGGCGAACACCAGGCCGAGGACAAGCGCAACCTTGAAATAGACAATGATGTTTTCGGCCGGGCGCAGCGCCTGCGGTCGCGCGACGCCCATCGGCGAAATGAGGATCTCCAGGAATCGCCGCGCAAAAGCCGTGCCCAGCGCCGTGCCCACCACCAGGCTGATCACAATCTTGATCAACCGATCGCGCAATTCTCGCAAATGCCCCACGATGGGCATAACCGATTCTCGTTTATTCGGGCTGGACATCGGTCGTGGTACCCGCATCTATCGCTGGCGCAGCAGTGGTGGATTCAGAGCCGGCGCCTGGCGGCCGCAGGCCCGTGTTGTCCTGCACTGGCTCAGCCCCTCCAATCAACGGCTCCGCCAGGGTCGGTCGGGCCTCATCGGGCGGCTGTTGCATCGCGCGCGTGAATTCCTCGACAAACGGCTCGGTCATGTGCTGAATTTGATAGAAGACTTTGCCTAACGTGCGTGCCGCTTTAGGCATCTCCTCTGGCCCCAAAAAGATCAAGGCCAGGATTACGATCAGAACCACTTCAAATGGGCCAATTCCAAACAGGTTCATAGTTTGATGTCATCTTCAATCAGGAAAATGTGCAGCTGACCCGGCCCACTCGCCCCTCGGACTGGGATCTGTTCGATGTCCAGCGTCAGGCTCGGCCCGCTGATGATTGCCATGTCGTGCTGCATCCAGCCAGCCAGCCGCCCTTGTATGCGCGCTGCGGCCAGCCACGACTCAAATGAAGGCGCGATCTGTGTTGCCGGCAGCAAGACCAGATGAGTCGCGGGCCACACGGCTGCGAGCATGCACGCGGCAGTCGGGTAACGAACCACGATGCTGCCCTGATCGGC
>CAZEPA010000046.1:0-13511 GCA_964513955.1 uncultured Anaerolineae bacterium
AGGTGCCGCGCTCGACATCCTCGCCCGTCAGGCGGATTGGGGTGCCGTCGGCCAGGATGGAAGCCAGGGCCAGCGCCTCGGCCGTGGCCCAATCCACCAACGTCTCCTCAGCGCTGGGGTTGGCGAAGAGCTGGCGTCGTTTTTCCATGGCCTTGAGCAGCTTAGGATTGACCGTGAAGCCAGGCGGAGCTTCCAGCAGCGCCGCGTTCAACGCGCGCAGGTGCACGGCCGGCACACCGGTCTTCGTGCGGCGGGCTGCGCCTGGCGGCGGCGGTGTGGGCGGTTGTTCGGCCAGATCCTCTTCCGGCTTGAGTGAAGCCAGCACTCCTTGCAGCGCATCCAGGCGCGTTTGCCGCAGCGAGTCGGCCCAGGCCTGGCTGCTGATGCCGCGGCCGATGAGCACGCCGGCCCACAACTCGCGCACCGTGGGGTGCTTCTCGATCGCCTGGTACATCAACGGCTGTGTGAAGGTCGGCTCATCGCCTTCGTTGTGCCCGTAGCGCCGGTAGCCGACCAGGTCAATCAAAAAGTCGCGTTCGAAGCGGGCGGTATACGCATAGGCCAGCCGCGCGACCTCGATGCAAGCCTCAGGGTCGTCCGCGTTGACATGTACGATCGGAATCTTGAAGCCTTTAGCCAGGTCGCTGACATACAACGTGCTGCACACCTCCGGGCGGAGCGCGGTGAATCCAACCTGGTTGTTGGCAATAATATGAATGGTGCCGCCGGTGCGATAGCCTGCAATCCGCGAGAAGTTCAGCGTTTCCGCCACAATGCCCTGACCGGGAAAGGCCGCATCGCCGTGAATGAGGATCGGCAGGCACGCGTGTTCATCAAGGATCGGCGGGCCGGGCTGATAGGCCTGCGTAGCGACCGCGCGCGCCATGCCTTCGACCACGGGATTGACGAATTCGAGGTGGCTGGGATTAGGCGCCATGCTGACCACCAGGTTGACCAGCACGCCTTCGCCAATCGCGCGCAGCGCGCCTTTGTGGTATTTGACATCGCCTGTCCAGCCCAAATCTTCGCGGATGGCGTAACCAGCGCTGCGCAGCGGATCTTTGTACTCGGCCAGAATTTGCGCGTAAGGCTTGTTGAGCACATGCGCCAACACGTTGAGGCGCCCGCGGTGCGCCATACCCATCAGCACACTGCGCACCTCATCTTCGGCCGCCGCGCCGATGATCTCATCGAGCATGGGCACCAGCATGTCCAGCCCTTCGAGTGAGAAACGCGTTTTGCCGGGGAAGATCCGGTGCAGGAACTGCTCGAAGGCTTCGACTTGGGTCAGGCGCTCGAGCAGGGCCAGGGGCCGCATAGGCTGCGCCGGCGGCCGAAAGGGTCCCGCTTCCGCAGCCGTGCGCAGCCAGGCGCGCTCCTTTGGGTTGCGGATGTGATCATAGTCGTAACCGATGTGGCCCATGTAAGTCTGCCGCAGAGCCTGCATGGCTGCGGCTGCGGTGCGTGCGGATGCAGCCAGCGGGCCGCCGATCAGCGAGGCCGGCAGCTGCTGCAAATCCTCTTCGGTCAAGCTGTGGTCGGCCGAGTCAAGCGTGGGATCGCCGGGCGGCGCAGAGCCGAGCGGATCGAGCTGCGCGGCCAGGTGCCCGTACTCGCGAATGGCCCGCGCCAGGTTGACGACCGCCATCGCCTTGTCTAGGTTGGGGGGCGGTGCGGCCGCTGCGGCCTGGTGCTTCTCGAGCGGCGGCTGCCACGTGGCAAACGCCGCACGCGTGGCCGCATCCACCGAGCTGGGGTCGCGCATGAAGCGGTCGTACAGTTCCAGGATATAGCCCGCATTGGGGCCATGAAATTCTTGCCAGATGTCCATCGGTTTCTTTCCCCTATCGTGTCAGGGTAGTGGGAGTTTAGCACAAAGCAGGCATAACATCAAGGAAGAATGGAGATTAGAGACCGGAGATCGGAGACTAGAGACCGACGATTGGAGATCAGAAATCGGAGACCGGAGTTGCCGATGTGTCCGAGGGGTTGAACCGCACCTTTTAGGCTCTCCTGGTCTTGTTGTATCCATATCCTGTGTGCTACAATATCTCAAATCAATAAGCTGGACAAACCGAACCGCTGAGGCGCAAAGACCGCAAAGATAACTGATTGAGGCTTGGCGATCTTCGCGTCTTAGCGGTTTCTTTCCTATTTGCCACAAGTCAACTGGCAAAACGCTTATCGAACTATCCAGGAGGAGACCACGTCATGTCCACACGACTGTTCTTGGTTCGTCACGGCGCAACTATTCTCACGGCCGAAGACCGCTTTGCCGGCGCGACGGACGTTGAACTGTCGGACGTCGGCCGCGCGCAGGCCGAAGCCCTGGCCCGCCGGCTGGCGGATGACCACGTGACGGCCGTTTATGCCAGCCCGCTCAAGCGCACGCTTGAGACGGCGGCCATCATCGGTCGGCCCCATGGCCTGGCGCCTATTCAGCGCGCCGGCCTGCGCGAGATTGACCACGGTCGCTGGGAGGAGTTGCGCCGGGTGGATGTCGAAGCGCAGTTTGCAGAAGAATATGCGGCTTGGGAAGAGGACCCTTACATCTTCGCGCCCGCAGGCGGCGAGTCTGGGATCAGCGTCCTGGCGCGGGCGCTGCCGGTCATACGCGAGATTGTGCTGCAGCACAAAGGCGAGAACGTGGTGGTCGTCTCACACAAGGCGACCATCCGCCTGATCATCAGCAGCCTGCTCGGCTTCGATGCACGCGGCTACCGCGACCGCCTGGACCAGTCCCCCGCCTGCCTCAACGTGCTCGACTTCAAGGACGCGGTGCGCGCACGGCTGATGTTGTTCAACGACGTCTCGCACTACGTGGACCAGCCGCCGCGCGCCGACGGGCGGTTGTCCAAGTGGTGGGATTAGTCTTTGACACTGACGCTGTTATCCATGCGGCTCGCTGCACCACAACGCAGCTCATGAATTCACACCCAAACGTTGTTATCATCGGCGGCGGGGCCGCAGGCTTCATGGCCGCCATCACCTGCGCGGAGGCGAACGCGCGTGCGCAGGTGACGATTCTGGAAAAAGCCGCGCAGCCGCTGGGCAAGGTGCGCATCTCCGGCGGCGGACGCTGCAACGTCACTCACGCCTGCTTGGATCCGGCGCAGCTCGTGACGTTTTATCCACGGGGCGGCAAAGCCTTGCGCGGGCCGTTCATGCGTTTTCAGCCGCGTGACACGATCGCCTGGTTTGCCGGCCGCGGCGCGGCGCTCAAGACCGAAGCGGACGGCCGCGTCTTTCCAGTGACCGATTCTTCTGCCACGATCGTGGACTGCCTGCTGCGCGCCGCGCACACGGCCGGGGTGACGCTGCGCACGCTGGCCCCGGTGGCGCGGGTGAGCCGCTTGGCGGCGGATGGTTTTCAGATCGAACTGGCAGCGGGCGAAACCCTGGCGGCGGATGGCGTGCTGCTGGCGACGGGCGGCGAACGCCGGCCATATGCCTGGGCGCAAGATTTGGGGCACACGATTCAGCCGCCCGTACCCTCGCTGTTCACCTTCACCGTGCACGATGCGCGGCTGGCCGGCCTGGCCGGCGTGTCCGTGCCGTTGGCGCATCTTCGCCTACCCGAGAGCGGGCTGGCGCAGTCTGGCCCGCTGCTCATCACACACTGGGGGTTGAGCGGGCCGGCCGTGCTGAGACTGTCGGCGTGGGGCGCGCGCGTGCTGCACGATCAACAGTACCAGGCGGAGCTGCGCATCAACTGGCTGCCGGGCTGGACGCGCCAGGCTGCCCATGATCATCTGCAGGCGGCCAAGGCCGCGCAGGCGCGGCGTACGCCAGGCAGCCAGGCGCTTTTCGATCTCCCCTTGCGCCTGTGGCAGCGGTTGGTGTTGGCGGCCGGGGTAAGCGAAGGCCAGCGCTGGGCTGATGTGACCAAGCTGCAATTACAGCGCCTGCTGGATGAGTTGACAGCCGGGGTGTATACCATCGAGGGCAAGGGCGTGTTCAAGGAAGAATTCGTTACCTGCGGCGGCGTGACCCTGGACGAGGTCAATTTCAAGACGATGGAGAGCTGCTGCTGCCCCGGTCTTTACCTGGCCGGGGAAATCTTGGACATAGATGGCGTGACCGGCGGGTTCAATTTTCAGAGCGCGTGGACGACCGGCTGGCTGGCCGGAAATGCGCTCAGCCGCTGCGGGCAATCATGAGCAGTGCCAGGAGACTAATGTTTGACGCCATGCGTAATTTATGGTATTATTCTATAGATTTACTAAGGTTTCTATATAAATTCTACTCTGAGTGTGCGTATCAACCTCATGTCTTCATCTGTTCAAGCCAAACTGCCCTTGTGGCGCATTCTAAAACTCGGCCTTTTTCACATCGGCTCGGCCATGATTGACCTGTTGGCCTTCAGCGTGTGGAATCGCGTCATGATTGTTGAGTTGGGCCTGCCCGCGACGCCGGTTGGCCTGGTGCTGACGCTGCACAACTTTCTCTCCCCCCTGCTAGTCTGGGGCGGCTATCTGTCAGACGTGCGACCGCTGGCCGGGCTGCGACGACTGCCCTATGCGCTAGGCGGCCGCCTGCTGATGGTGGCGCCGTTCCCGCTCCTGCCGCTGATTGCGTGGAGTATTGCGTCCGGCGCTTCATGGGGCTGGAGCGTGGCCTTCATCGCCTTTGTGCTGTACGGCATCGGACGCGCCATCTCCGGCACCGCGTTCCTGGCGCTCATCCACGATGCAGCGCCCGCGGAACAGCGCGGCCGCGCCGTTGGTATCGTGTGGACGATGCTCATCACTGGCTTTGCCATCGTGCCGATTCTTTACGCCCGTCTACTGCCGGTTTATGATCCGGCGGTGGTGCAGAAGCTGTTCTTGGTCGCGCCGGCCATTGCCACGGCGCTCTTCTTCATCTCCTTGTGGGGTGAGGAGAAGCGACAATCCGCGGCGACTGCGGCTCGTCAACCTGCGTCGGCTCCCCTGCGCCGCACCCTGGCCGCGGTGTGGAACAACACCGGCACGCGTGTCTTTGCCGCCTTCCTGCTGATCTCAGCGCTGTTCATTTTTGCCTACGACCAGATTCTGGAGCCGTTCGGCGGCGATGTTTTCAGCCTGCCGGTGGGCAAAACTACGATGTTCAACGCTTACTGGGGCATGGGCGTGCTGTTTGGCATGTTGGGTGCGCTGGCGATCAGCAGCCGTCCGCGCCGCCCCACAGATGTCACGATCTCGATTGTGGGCGCGGTAGGCAGCGCCCTGGCCTTCGTCCTGTTGAGCCTGGCGTCGGCCCGCCAGCAGTTGCCGCTGGTCTCGCCCGCGCTGCTCATCCTGGGGCTGAGCATGGGCATCTTCAACGTCGGCAGCCTGGCGCTGATGATGCGCATGTCCGACGAGCGCCTGGCCGGCACCTTCATGGGCGTTTGGAGCCTGATGCAGTTGATGGGCCGCGGCCTGTCAGGGTTGATCGGCGTCATCTCGCGCGATCTCTCCCTCGCCTGGCTAGGCAATTTTGGGGCGGCCTATGGCGCGACCTTTGCACTGGAAGCCGTGGGCGTGGTCGTGGCGGTCTTCTTCCTACTTCGGCTCGACCTGGGGCAATTCACACAAACGGTGGAGAGGCGAGCAGCCGATTTGATCGGCGTCGCGGCTGATTAGGATCTCGCGGGCGTCGCTTCGGCGGGGAAACCGGGTTTTGGCACAGACCCGGTTTTGTTTTTCCCCTGACGCCGCCCGGCGGTTTCTGCGTGTCTTGTCCGTTCTGTATGCCGCGGGTATAATAGCGCCGCCTGCAGCGACCGGCGCCTCTTGGCCGTGGTTGCTTGGGCCAGGATGTTCACCAACAGGAGTAGACCATGTCAATCCAACCGTTCCCGCAGCCCGATGCGCGCAGCCAGGCCTTTGAACTGGGCGTTTATTCGTTCGTTGAGCTGACGCCGGATCCGGTCACCGGCGCGAGTGTGAGTCCCGCGCAGCGCGTGCACAACTTGCTCGAAACGATTGAACTGGCTGATCAGGTCGGCCTTGACGTCTTTGGAGTTGGCGAGCATCACCGGCCCGATTTTGTCTCTTCCTCGCCGGCCACTATTCTGGCCGCTGCGGCCGCGCGCACCCAGCGCATTCGCCTGACCAGCGCGGTCACGGTCTTGAGTTCGGACGATCCGGTGCGCGTCTTCCAGGACTTCGCGACGCTCGATCTGCTCTCCAACGGCCGCGCGGAGATTATGGCCGGCCGCGGTTCGTTCATCGAATCGTTCCCGTTGTTCGGCTATGACCTGAAAGACTACAACGACCTCTTTAGCGAGAAGCTCGGTTTGCTTTTGAAGCTGCGCGCTTCCGAGCGCGTCACCTGGTCGGGCGCCCATCGGCCCGCGCTGCACGATCTCGGCGTCTATCCGCGGCCGGTGCAAGAGCCGCTGCCGATATGGATTGCGGTCGGCGGCACGCCGGAGTCCATCGCGCGCGCGGGCCGGCTTGGGCTGCCAGTGGCGCTCGCCATCATCGGCGGCATGCCCGAGCAGTTTGTGCCGCTCGTCGAGCATTATCGCGAAGCGGGCCGCCGCGCTGGCCACGCCCAGCTCAGCCTCAGCATCAATTCGCATGGATTTCTGGCCGACAGCTCACAGCAAGCCGCGGACGACTACTTCCCCAGTTACGCGCTGATGATGAACAAGATTGGACGCGAGCGCGGCTGGGGCGCCATCACGCGCCAGCAGTTCGAAGCGTCGCGCCGGCTGCGCGGCGCGGATTTCGTCGGCACGCCCGAAGAAATCAGCGCGAAGATTCTCTTTCAGCACGAACTGTTTGGTCATCAACGACTGCTCTTGCAGCTTGGCGTGGGGACGATTCCCCATGCCAAGGTGATGCGGGCGATTGAGCTGCTGGGCACACGGGTAGCCCCGGTGGTACGCGAGGAGATTCAGCGCCGGACCGCGGCGAAGGCGGCGCCTACCGCGTCACCAAGTTAGATCTTTTGCAGAAGGCATGTTCAGAACTCGTCGTCCTCATCCGTTGCGACCAGCGGCTGTGCGACCAGCTCGCGCCACGCGACGAGAACCGTTTCATCCGCCAGGCTCGCCAGCAGCCGGTCTGTCACCGGGCCTGGATCGCATTTGAGTGAGGGAAACGTCAACAACAGCATCGCGATATCACGCCAATCGGTCCCTGCTTTGGGACTGCTGCGGCGTTGAGCATAGGCGATGACTTTGCTGGCAAGAAGCTCGACGGGCGCCATCACCAGGATATCGGCGAGTCGCTCAACCGCCGGCAAGTTTGCCACAGCGCGCACGTCAACCAGGTGACGATTGCCTGTCTTTTGCACCTGATACAACCGGAAGCCCCGCCTGCCGGCAACCTCGAGACTACGTACAGCGATGTGGAAGCGGCGCGCCAGGTAGTCGCGCAACTCTGCGGTCAGTTCAGCCGGATGCGTTGCCATGAGGTCAATATCCTGCGTCATGCGCGGCTCATGAACGTAGGCATTAACCGCTTGCGCGCCAAAAACCGCCACGTCGTCACGATGGCGCAGGAAATCCAACACCGCTTCATGAATCACGGCCAAGGGTAACGGTTCGGCCGTGGCATACTCGCGCAAGGTCAAGGCGCCAGCGTTCAGGCTGTGCTCGTATGTGAAGGTGGCAATGTCGTCTGTCATGGCAATGCCAACCCTTTCGATGAGGCTGTCCAGCGGAAGAGGACGCAGCCCATGGCCATGCCGCCGCCGGTGGCGCAAAAGATGACATGGTCGCCGGCTTGCGGGCCTTTGCCCTGCGTCAACGCGTCGTCCAGGGCCATCGGAATGCAGGCCGAGCCGGTGTAGCCCCACTTATCCATGATCCAGTGCGTCTTGCTGAGCGGCTGGCCGAGGTTGCTCATCACGGTCTTGATCGTGTTGACGTTGAGCTGCGTAAAGAAGAACCAGTTGACCTCATCCACAGCCAGCCCCGCGCGCGCCACCACCTGGCGGATGAGCGGCGGCCAGCGCTCACTGTTGAAGGTGGCCGGGAACTTGCGCACGAACTGCACACGCGGCTTGCCCTGTGCGCGGATGACTTCGGGCGTGGCCGGCCGGAAGGTGCCGCCGGTATAGACGCCAAGCGCGTCGTGGAATTCGCCCATCGCCAGCAGTTTGCCGCCCAGGAAGCCTGGTTCGGCGCCTGCGCCTAAAATAACGGCGCCCGCGCCGTCTGCGAAGAGCGCGCCGGTCTGCTTGTCATGCCAGTCGAGAAAGCGCGTCATGCCATAGGCGCCCGCGACCAGGATGTGGCGGCAGCTCGCATCCGTGGCGATGTAGCGGCCGCCGATGTCCAGGGCCGTGACCCAGGCCGCGCACGCGCAGTTGACATCGAAGGCGCCGGCCTGCGTCGCGCCCAGCTTGCCTTGCACCACCGAGGCGGTGGCGGGACTCACATAGTCGGGCGTGTCGGTCGCCACGATGATGAGGTCCAGATCGGTCGCGACTAGCCCCGCGCGGTCAAGCGCCTGCCGAGCCGCGGCCACCGCCAGATCAGAGGTCACCTGCTCCGGCCCCATCACGTGGCGCTCCTCAATCCCCACCTTCTCGATTAGCCAGGGGCCAACATCCTGCCCCAGCAGTGCGCTGACGTCAGCGTTGGTGACGATCTGTTCAGGTACGTAACGGCCTGTGGACAAAATCTGCGCGTAAGGCATGAACCTATTCCTGTGTCCGGATTCAGATTTGGGAATACACGGCGCCGGTTGACATGCGAGGCGCATAGTCAGGGGAAAGTAACGACTTCAGGCTGGCAGACCGTACGCCAGGAAATTGGCTGCAGTCTGCTGCGTTCCTGAAGTCGTTACGCCGTGATTTGTGATCCCGGTAGACTTGCGAACCCAGGCTCAAACGGGGGTTTGCGACCCCCGTTTGAGCACTCGCAGCCACGCATTTGCCCCAACGACGCCGGTCACAGACCGGCTAGGAGCCTCGATTGCCTGAGTTCCACCTAGTTGACGGCTTCGTCAGCCGTGGCATGGGTGATCAGGATCGGAACATCCGTCAAATTGAGCACATGGTCGCTGACGCTGCCAAGCAGTGTTTGCCCCATCGGCGAGAGGCCGCGGCGTCCCATGATGATGAGATCGCAGCCTTGCTCGGCGGCGACGCGCACAATGGCTTCGGCGGGCGGGCCTTCTACGATGGCCGGGTGGACAACAACGCCTTGGCGCTCCGCGTTTTGCATGGCGGGGGACATAATGCGCAAGGCTTTGGTCTTTTCCTGGTCTAGAAACTCATCCACATCGTCCAACAGGGAGGAACTGGTAATCGGGGCATAGGCATGCAGAATCCAAAGTTCGGCATGGAGGACCTCGGCCATGCGCATGGCGTAGGTCAAGGCCTTGCGGCTGTGGACCGAGCCGTCAAAGGCGAGCAACAATCGCTTGAACATGCAACACTCCATTTTTTGTCGGCGCTTGTTTTGGCGCCTGCACGGGAGGCTTAGCAGGGGACTTTCGGGCGCCGACCCTATTCGTGACAAGAGCTCCTTGCCCTACGGCGCTCATATCCTAACGCTGACTCACGTGTGGGGCGGCGCGCTCGAAGAGAGTCTGGTTGGCCGCCATCAACAGTGGGAACGTGATATCGCGATAGTTGATCCCTGCTTGCACGGGAAACGGTGTTTGCAGGGCGCCGCTGCGATCGGGAATGACATTGACCGCGCCGCCTGCTTCGGTGAGCAGCAGCCAACCACCGGCCAAATCCCACAGGTGCGGGGTTGCTGCCAGGCCGAGCATGGCCGTGCCACGCGCCACCAGGGCAAAATCATAACCGACCGCGCCTAGCACACGCGGCTTGGCGTGCATACCGGTCACCTCGAAGTGGCGCCAGGAGCGGGAACAGGCGACCAGGATCTGGTTAGGGCGCAGCGTCGCGCTCTGGCTGGTGTGCAAGGGTCGGTCATTGCAGAACGCGCCGCCGCCCAGGTGCGCGTGGTAACACTCGTCCAGGCACGGGAAATGCTGCACCGCCAGCACGGGTCTGCCCTGATGCAGCAACGCCAGCAGCACGCCCCAGATGGGAAGGCCGCAGACATAGTTTGTCGTCCCATCAATGGGATCTACCACCCACTGGAACGCCTCGTCGCCAACGTCATGCGCCAGTTCTTCGGACACGATGCCGTGGTCAGGAAAGCGCGCGCGCAGCGCGTTACGGATCAGGTGATCAGCCTCGATATCGGCCTCGGTGACCAAAGAGCCGTCATATTTTATCTCTGCTGTCACCTGATTGCGCCTGGCAACCAACTGTGTGCCCACCTGGTTCGCCAGGGACAAGGCGAAGGCCAGCGGTTCATCCCAGTTCATCAGGACGTCCAGAAATTGGTGCGCGTGATGCTGCTGCACATCCGTCGCGCGTCGGTCACAACCTGCGCGTGGGCCGGGTGCTTGTCGTAGACTTCAAGGTCGGCGGCGCTGTCAAAACCTGAAATCAAACAGACTTCGGCATTCGGCCCGCTGCGACCGGTCAGCTCACGTCCTACTTCCCAGAGGCGAATCACGCCAATCTGGTTGACCAGCTGCTGCAGTGCGATGACCCAGGCTTCGAGGTCGCTATCGGGGACCTCGGCTTTGAACTTGAATAGAACAACATGTTTGAGCATACAACCGCCATAGAATAACGAGACGTGAAACCAAAGACGCCCGCGTCTCGCGTTTCACGTCTCGTGGGTATTGGCCACGACCCCAGAATCAGACAGTGCTGTAGTCCACCGAAATACGACTGGAACACAAGCGGTCAATCTTGGCCAGAACGGCCTGCACCGCCGGATGCTTGAAATAGCGCAGAAGCGCCTCTCTGTTCTCGAAATCGCCGACAATAGCCACATCATAGGCAAGGTCTATATTGATCTCATTGCAGCCAGTGGACCAATGCAGAATCTCGGGCACCTGATTGGGTAGGTCAGCCAGGTCGCGCACTAGCTGCTTGCAGTCCGCTTCCGGTTGGTGCGTCTTGAATTTGAGCGATACGACATGTCGAAACATAAAACATTTTCCTCTTTAGACTAGAATACAAACTTGCCGTCAATCATGATCGTGCGCCCATCCAATTCGATGGTGCACGTCGTGGGAATCACATCCACATGAATTGCCGACGACCACGTCGCGCCTGTTTCGTGGGGATAACTATCGCCAAACGCCACATGGACGCCGGGTAGTTTCTCGTCCTGCAGTAGATTTCCCGTCAATCCGGTGAGTGCAATGTTGGTGCCGATGGCAAACTCGCCCATGCGCCGGCCGTTTTCGCTTGAGGACAGATAGGCCGTCACCTCGTTCACCAACGCTTGGTTCTCGCCCCGCACCCCGCTGATTTCGCCATCCGTGACATGAAAAAAGACCGGTGTCGGCAGAACGCCATATTTCTCGCTAAAGTAGTCACCCAGCACATTGGCTGCCACCACCCCATCGGCCGTGGCCGGGCAGGTGAAGGTTTCTCCCTCAGGCAGGTTTCCCCATTGTCCTGCATGATGGTAGATGCCGGTGCAGGGCACCCAACGCAGTTGCGGGTCAAACTGCGCCACCAGGTTGGTGCCCGCCGGGGAAATGACACGAATCTGGTGTGCATGGCGCACCAGATCATAGACCTGCTGCGTTAAGCGGGCAATCTGCTGATAGTCTGCGGTCATGCCTTCAGCCATCAACTGCTCAGTGATGCCGATCATGTGCGCGTGACGCACATGCAGATCCCGCATCAGAAGATGGCGCAGGCCAATGCGAAAGGTGATCTCCCCCTTTTGGCTGCCGGCCACATAAAAAGTGACGCTCGGCGCAAACGCCAACAAGTCCTGGTGCAGCGCCACCGGCACAGCCAAAATCGGTCGCACCGCGTAATCTTCCAACTGCGCGACGCGCACTGCCGCGCCGCAAGATTGAACGGCTTCCGCCAGGGCCTCACCGATGGCCGCGCGGGAGTGATCGGTGAGAATGAAGGCGCGGTCCTGAGCCGTTATCCCCATGCAGGCGAACACGGCATTGTGCGCACCTTGGCGCAGGGCTGCCAATGGATCAGCCACCGTTTCTTCTCTCCTTTCGCTCATGATACGTTGGACTATCGCCCGACAGCGCGTCCTTGATGATCTACTCTGATTATACCCAGGAACGGCATAACCGTAAAGAACCTACGTCATATTGCGCGATTGTTTTTTCGCAGTATAATGCCGGCCTGCACACCGACGTGCATTGCTGCCAAACGAAAGGAAAGCACATCGTGAGCGTGGTGACGCAGCAGCCGTTACAGATCCCCGAGGCGTGGAGGCATTTGCCTCTTGAGCGCGTGCGCGGCGTCATCTTGCTCATAGGCGCGCCCAGCACGGGAAAAAGCACGCTGGCGCGGTATCTCTATGGCCGCCTGGCGGCGCAGGGCCGCCGCGTCGCCTATCTGGATGGCGATCCAGGCCAGAGTATGTTAGGCCCGCCCACCACATTGACCCTGGCCGTGGCAGCCGAGACTTCAGCAGGCCGTGCGGCCGCGCCAGCGCACGCTTCCTTTCCACCCACCGGGCCCTCTTGGCGACGCTTTTTGGGCGCCACCTCGCCGCGAGCGCACATGCTGCCGTTCCTGGTGGCAGCCGCGCGCCTGGTGCAGGCCGGCTACAGCGCCGGCGCCGAGGTCATTATCTACGATACATGCGGCTTCGTGGACCCCCTTTTTGGCGGGCTGCACCTCAAGCTCGCCGAGATTGATCTTCTGCGCCCGGCGCTGGTCATTGGCCTGGCTCACGGAGAGGAACTGGACCCCCTCCTCGCACCGCTGAGTCACAGCCGCCGCACCCGCGTGGAAAAGCTGCAGCCAGCGGTGTCCGTGCAGCCACGCAGCGCCGCTGAGCGCCAGGCGCATCGCGCAGCGCGCTTTGCCGACTACTTCAGCACAGCCCGCGTGCAGACGATTGATTGGCGACGCCGCGCGGTTCTCCCATCCCCAGAATTCCCCGCACAGCGCCTTCTGGCGCTGGAGGATGACCGCGGGTTTGCACTCGGTTTGGGCATCGTGTTAGGCGCGGACATGGCCTCGCGCCGGGTGTCGCTGCTGACGCCGCTCGCCGCGTTCGATCAAGTGGATACGCTGAACCTGGGCGACGTGCTGCTGGACATGCAAACGTTTCGCGACCGACGCATGATCCAGCCAGAACGGTGAAGGAGGTTTTCGAGGATGACAAACGACCTGGTTCCTCACATCAACTTATGGGTGGCGCATGAGGACGAGGTGGTGCTCAGCCGTTGGCGCGTCGATCTGCTAGAGGCCATTGCCACCACTGGCTCCATTTCCGCTGCTGCGGACCAGCTGCAGATCAATTACCGCGTGGCCTGGAATAAAATCAAAGAGATGGAGCATGGCCTGGGCGTCTCTCTGCTGGAGACGCACATTGGCGGCAGTCACGGCGGCGGCGCAGAACTGACGCCCGCGGCCATGGCCTTCATTCGGCGCTATCGTCTGCTCAGCGCCGGGCTGGACGAATGGGTGCAGCGGCGTTTCACCGAGGTGTTTGGCGATCTGTGACATAGATCATAGTCAGGGTGAACCGTTATGATAAAAATGAATAACGCCCCTAT
>CAZEPA010000047.1:0-13442 GCA_964513955.1 uncultured Anaerolineae bacterium
CGGGGACGGCGGGGGCGCCGGTGGCGTGGCGGCGGGCGGAGAACGCGCTGCAGGCCGGGGATTTCCCGGCGGCGGCGTTTCATTTCGACAGCCTGCGCTTGCAGGCGGACGGCACCTTGGGGCTGAGCAGCGTGGACAACCTCGCGCATCGGCGCTATGTGGCCAGCCACGGTGATTTCTATTTCAATGTGACGCCATAGCCGGGCGCCGGTCGGTGGGCCATACCACTCACCGCCGTGGCTGATCTGAAAACAGACCGCGGATGAACACGGATCGCCAGGGATTGCCTGTTATCATCTACGGTTGTGTTTCCCCGCGCAGGGGCAATGAAATGGCGACGTGCTGACCGTGGCTGGTCACTGGGGCGAGACGTGCCCATAGGGCTTTTTTATGTTTACAACTCTGATTTCGTCTGAGGAACTGCTTGCCCACCTGGCCGATCCGGCCTGGGCCGTGGTTGATTGCCGTTTTTCATTGGCTGACCCAGGCCGCGGCCGGCGCGATTATCAAGAGGCTCACATCCCCGCTGCGGTGTATGCCAATCTGAATGAAGATCTCAGCAGTTCCGTGATCCCAGGTCAGACTGGACGCCATCCCCTGCCCGATGTGGCCGTGTTTGCGGCTACCCTCTCCCACTGGGGCATTGACGAGAGCACTCAGGTCGTAGTTTATGACGATGCCGACGGCTCCATTGCAGCCCGACTTTGGTGGATGCTACGCTGGCTAGGTCATGACGGCGCGGCGGTGCTGGATGGCGGCTGGCGCAACTGGCGGCGTGCGGGAAATCCGGTACGTGGGGGTGTGGAAAATCGTGCACCGCGCCTATTCCGGCCGGCGGTGCGGCCTCAGATGTTGGCCACGCTGGCGGACGTCATGGCCGTGGTTGCTGGTGAAACAAGTGCGCTGCTGGTGGATGCCCGCGCCGCGGATCGTTTTCGGGGTGAGAACGAAACTGTAGACGTCGTGGCTGGGCACATTCCGGGCGCGCTGAATGCGCCTTATGCGACAAATTCCGCGCCAGACGGGCGCTTTTTATCAGCCGACGCACTGCAAGCGCGCTTTCAGGCCTTGCTCGGAACTACGCCGGCGCAGGAAGCGATCGTCTATTGTGGTTCCGGCGTCACCGCCACCCATGACCTGCTGGCGCTGGCCGTGGCCGGGCTAGAGGGCGCGCGCCTCTACGCCGGCTCCTGGAGCGAGTGGATCACCGATCCGCGGCGGCCGCAGGCACGAGGTGAGGAGAGGGAATGAGCGGGTGGTACGTCATAGATCGCACGCTGGTACCGTAACGCTCACAATCCGGACCAGGTGCGAAGGCTCCATGGGGTTGTCATTGAGAAAAAACCATACGCAACCCGGCTATTTGCGGCCGCACCAACCCCAATTGGGGGGCGCGTACCGATGATCGCCTTCTGACCGGCGCCCGTTACATGCTGCACAACAACACCTACAAGGAACCGGGGCGGATGGTGCTTGGGTGGTGGTGGAACGTCAAAACAACGTGTCACCTCGTTAAGAGGATGTGCGCTCAGCGGCCGCCGGAGATGTCCGCAGGCGGGCGCGTGACTGCTCGTGACGTCATGATCGTATCCGTGGTCCGAGAATTCGTTCGATCAGCCAGAACCCAACACGAAGTCAAGATAGTTCTCCTGGTTGACGAGCTGCACATCGGCGCTATACGCGCGGCGAAACGCATCGCCGCCGGCGCGCAGTGACCCGCCGCCATACTTGAATTCGTAGGCCCGCAGGCCAGCGGCAGCCTCCTCGAGATAATCCACCTCGGCGCCGCCGTACGCGCGCCAGAATCGGCTGCGCACGGTTTCCCCCAGGTTGGCAAAATGCTTCAGACGCTCCACGACCAGGAAGTTCTCCCACAGCCGCCCACGATCGGCGCGAATCGCCAGGTCGTTGAAGTCGTTGATGAGCGCGTTGCGGATGCCCAGGTCGAGGAAGTAGATCTTGGCCTGCTTGCCGATCTCTCGGCGTGGATTGTTCGAGAATGGATGCAGCCGGACGATCACGAACGCCTTCTCGAGAATATCGAGATAGCTCACGACCGTCTTGCGGTCTATCTTCAGCCGGCTGGCGAGCTCAGTCTCATTCACCTCGTTGCCAATCTGGTAGGCGAGCGCACGTGCCAGATCCACAATCACCTGGGAATAACGGATGCGCTGGAAGGCCAATATGTCCTTGAACAGGTAGCTCTCGACCAGCTTGGCAAGCAGCAGTTGCCGGGTCTTGGGATCGCCCGCCAGGTAGATCTCTGGATACAGGCCGTACAGCAGCAGATCGGGAAGCAACGCCTCAGCGGCCGCTTGGCGCAGCGCCAGATCCGAGAGCATACCGGCGGCAGCCAGCACTTCACTCAGCGACAACGGAAACAATGTGAAGTCAAGATAGCGCCCCGTGAGAGCATCGGTGACCCGATTGCGCAGATCGAAACTCGACGACCCCGTTGCGATGATCACCAGGCCCGGATACAGGTCGTAGAGGATTTTCAAGGTTAGGCCGGGGTCGTCCAGGCGCTGCGCCTCGTCAACCATCACCACGTCCATCCCCGTCACCAACCTATCCAACACCGTTCGAGCGGTCGCGTTGATCGCCCGGCGTTCCTCTTCCACGTCGCAGTTCAGGTACCGAACCCGTCTACCGGCGCCCACGAACCTGGATTCCACGGCGCGTAGAAGCGTCGTCTTCCCAACTTGCCGGGCGCCCAGGATCAGGAAGACCTTGCGGAAGGACATCAGTCGCTCGAAAACAGTTTGTTCAAGTAATCTAGGGATCATATTCCCAATAGTAACATAAAATTCAGGAAATAACAAACTCGTTTTGTGATGATAATCACGATTGAAAGAGGCAAGGTCAAGTGGACGGGTATGTCAAGACGAGGGAGGGGCGTAGCCTCAGCCGTCAGCGGGGGAGAAGGCGCAGTGCGCCTGGGCCACGGCTTCAGCCCGCTACCGCACCATGTCGAGCGCGACTTTGGCCAGGGTCGGCGGGTGCAGGAGCATGTTGGCGTAGTTGGCGTTGGCCATGGGGCACGCACACTCCTTGGCCGCGATGCTCTGCCGCAGCTTAGCCATCTGCTCTCCGAACCAGATCGGCGCCAGGTCGTAACCGGTCTGGCGCAAATTGCCCACCGGCTCCGCGCGGATGCAGCAGCTCCAGATGTCCCCGTTGGGCGCAATGTGCGCGCTGGCCCAGCCCGCGTAGCAGTCAATCACCTGCGTGCGCTCCTGCAAGGTGCGCTTGGCTAACTGGTAATACTGTGCGCGGAACGCCTGGGTGAAGCGCGCAATGCCTTTGACCGGCTTCTGGCGCGCTTGCGCACTGAGGAAATCGGCAATCGGCGCGTACTGCTCGGCCAGCGGGGTGATGCCCCAACCCACGGTGTCCAGTTCAACGCGCTCCTCGGCCACTTCGGTGATGTACGAGTCCGGCTCCAGTTTCTGCAAGCCGGCGTAGGTTTCCTCGAACAGGTGAATGTTGAAGCGCGAGATCACGGTGTGAATGGTGAGCACCAGGTTCTTGAAGCGCGGCTGCAAGGCCTTCAGCAGCGCCCACGTGCGCATCGAACGCTCCCAGTTGCCGTTGACCCCGCGAATGTCGTCATGCACATCGCCCAGGCCGTCCAGGCTGAGGTTGATGCCGATCTGCGCCTGCGGGCAGGCGGCGCAGATGCGCTCCACGCGCTCGACCACGCGCTCGCTGAGCAGGCCGTTCGTGGGGATGGTGATCACCTCGGGGTGACATTCCTCGTAGCCCGCGATGACCAGCTCATCCAGGTCAGGCCGCAGGAAAGGCTCGCCGCCGGTGAAGGTCATGTAAAACGGCGTGCGCCCCAGGTGGTGAAAGACCTGGCGCCACTCGGCGACGGTCATGTCGTCGTTGGGCTTGCGCCAGACGTCGCAGGTGCGGCACTTGGAATTGCACTTGTAGCTGACGCTGACGACCACGCTGAAGGGGTACATGCGCGGCCAGCCAAAGCGTCGAAAGGCCCAGTAGGACGGCAATTTGGGAATAAGGCTAATCATGGGAAGTGCTCATTCGATGGGGAAGAACTGCGTCGCATCCGAGATGTCGTATCCGCGCTGTTTGAGCAACATCGCGGCTTGGGCACGCAGCAGGATCGTTTCCCGGTAGAGCGAAAGAAGAGCCTGGTCTTCGCTTCGTTCAGCAGCACTCAATCCTTCACGCTGCTGCTTTTCGTGCAACGCTTCAAGACGCGTGCGCTGCGTTGGTGTCATCGTGGCGCGCGCAGCCTGCCACAAAGCCGCATCGTTGAGAAAAGCCATCTGCGCCAGCGCCGACCTCAGGTCTGACGGGGCATCGTTGGCAACAGGCGCTGCGGCAATAACCGCTTCGACCAAAAGATCATTGACAGGGCGATGCATCTTCTCTGCGGCGCGCCTGATCTGCTGATACACCATATCAGGCACATTCAGTGTCACTGTCTGCACGCTCATCATCACCTCCACACCTTATCGCGCCCTGCGATATTCGAGCCTTGCCCGGCCAAAGCAGGCAACCATGGCTCAACATCATCCGAGTTTGTCCTGGACGCATCTATTCCCGGTTTGACCGCTTCTGCTTACCCCAATGGCCGAATAGTACCCAACCCCAGACCGCGACCGCGAATGGAGTGCAGCGCTTTTTGCGTCAGCAGCAGGGGATGGCGCGCCCAGAAGCGCCAATCGTTCAACACGCGCTGCACCTTGAGCTGCCAGCCGTTGTTGATGTCATCCACAAACGCCATCATATCAGTCACAATCTCGCTGAAGCGTTCGCGCGAGATGTTCTGCACGAAGTGGTTCTCCGGGCTTTGATGGCTAAAGCGGCTCCAGTCAATTTTGGCCGGCAGCAGGTTGAGCCGTTTCGCCACCTCATGCTGCGGCGTGCCTGGATAGGGAGTGAAGATTGACATGATGATGTGATTGGGCTTGATTTCCTGCATGAAGCGCTTGGTGGCCTCGATGTCTTCTTCGGTTTCTTCCGGGAAGCCCATCATGAAGAACGCTGACCAGTTCAGCTTGTACTTGGTCATCAATTGGCTGGCTTCCACGACGCGTTCCGGCGTGGTGGCCTTGTCAATCAGCTTCATCATGCGCGCGCTGCCGGTCTCGACGCCGATGTCCACGCCGCTGCAGCCCGATTTCTTCATCCACATCACCTGCTCTTCATCCAACAGGTCGACGCGCGTCGTGCAGCTCCAGGAGATGTTGAGCTTTTCAGCCAGCAGCCGCTGGCACAAGTCAATCGTGCGCTTGCGGTTGACGGTGAAGCTGTCGTCCCAGAACGAAATCTCACGCGTGCCAAAGGTTTGGATGATGTGCTTGATCTCGCGCACGGTGTAATCCACGGAGTGAAAACGCACCGCGCGGCCCCAGGTCTTGTGCTGCTCGCAGAAGCCGCAGTAGAACGGGCAGCCGCGCAGCGTCACCATCACGCCTAGATGCGCGGGATCATAACGATCGAGGTAGAGCGATAGGTGCTTGGCCGGGAAGGGCAGCACGTCCAAGTTAGGAATCTTGCCCCGCGCCACGTTATGCACGGCCGCGCCATCCGCCTGGCGCCATGATAGGCCGTCAATTGCCGCGAATGGCTTGCCTTTGCCTTCCAAGGCCGCCACCAAGTCCAGCAGCGTGTACTCGCCCTCTTCGCGCACACAGAAATCCACGGCCGGATAGCCCATCACTTCTTCGGGCAGCACGGTGATGTGCGGGCCGCCCATGACCACCACGGTGTCGGGCCGCTCGCGCTTCCACATCTCGGCGGCCTTGATCGCCGAGGGCCACTTGGGGCTTTTGACCGTGAAGCCGATCATGTCTGGGTTGAACTCACGCAGGGTTTGCATGAACTCGGCCCACACCGGATGGTTGCTCTCGCCAACTTCTGGTCGCAGCGCATCCAACCACAGTTGATGGCCGTGCAGCAGGTTATCGTAGGTTTCGTGGCCGATGTCTTCGTTACGCGCGGGCACTTCGGCGTTGTAGATGCGTACCTCATGGCCGGCCTGTTCGAGCACACCTGCCAGGTAGCCGCAGCTCAACGGAAAGTAGATGCTCGAGACCTTCTTCAAGCGTTGGAAGGGCGGGTTGATCAGTAGTACACGCATGGTTACGTACCTCCTTGCTTAACCCAGGCGCCGCGCGGCCGAGCCGCTCCAGGCAGGAGTCTTCGGCGCCGCGCTCAGGTTCCCCAAGAAAAAGCGCTTGGCGTCGCGCAGGCGTTCAGGTGCATTGCGCCACGTGTCCCATTTGGTCAAGCGCCTGGCCAGGCGGTTGGGCCGCATGTAGAAGCGGCGGTAGGCATCATGCCACTTTTCTTCGACTTCTTCGGCCTTGAGTCCGCCGTACTGGAAATGCGCCTTGTTGTCTTGAATCGCCAGGTCGTGCCAGTCGTGGCTGAAGATCTCCGCGCCCATCTCTTCCAGCATGTCCCACAGACGCGTGCCCGGATACGGCGCAGCAATCATAAAGTTAGCCAGGTCAGGGTCGAGCTCCAGGGCAAACTTGACCGTGTCTTCCATCGTCTCCATCGTCTCGCCTGGCATGCCCAGGATGAAGAAGCCCATCGTCTGCAGCCCAGCCGCCTTGGCGTTCTTGAACGCATCACGCACCATGTCGAGCGTCTGGCCCTTCTTGATGATGTTGTTGAGCACGCCCTGGTTGCCTGACTCCACGCCGAAACCGACGCGCTTGGCGCCGGCGGCCTTCATCAACTGGAACAGCTCAGCATCGCCGTAGTTGACCTTCATGCCGTGCACCGTCACCCAGGGCACCTGGTTGAGTCCCTCGGCAATTAGACGCCGGCACAGCTCCTTGGCGCGCTTCAGGTCGCGGTTCCAGATGTCATCGGTGATGCCGATCTCAGTGGCGTGCAGGTCGCGCACGAGCCAACGCCACTCGCCCAGCACATTGTCCACCGAGCGATTGCGCCAGGTGTCCCCGGTGATCGGCTTCGAGCAGAAGGTGCACTTGAACGGGCAGCCGCGACTGGTGACAATCGTGTAACTGCGCGAACCAGGAATCAAGCCGTCCGTGAGCGGATTAAGATTGGTGTAACGGTCAATCTTGAACATGTCGTGCGCGGGGTAAGGGATATTGTCCAGGTCCGGGCGCAGCGGCCGCGGCGGATTGTGGCGCACGTCGCCGTTGCGATAGGACAGGCCCAGAATGTCAGACCAGCCCTTGTGGCTGAAACGGCGGGGCGCGGTTGGCGCGGCCTGTAGACCAGGATCCAGATCGAGCATCTGCATGATCTCGATCATCGCATCTTCACCTTCACCCCGCAGCACCAGGTCTACTTCGTCATGTTCCATGGACTCATCGGGCTTGAGCGTCAGGTGCGGGCCGCCCAGGATAGTCACGGCGCCGGTAGATTTCGCCATCGCAGCCGCTTGCCAAGCCTCGCGAATCAGGGGCGTCGGGCTGGAAATGCCCACGACATCATATCGTTCACGTTGCAACACGTCGGCCAATGGCTCGGTTTCGATGGACGCGTCGTACAGGCTGACATCGTAGCCCGCATGGCGCAGTGCACCGGCCAGGTAGCCCAAGCCGTTATGGATGTGCTGGCGCGAATTCCAGACTTTCGATTCTGGACTTGCCAGTAAAACTCGCATGATTACCTCGTCTTGAACCGCAACCGGTTCCTCTCTGTTTAACTGGCGTGCGACTTCGCCGACAACGGGCGCATGGCCGTCTGATCGTCGCGCGCCAGACCCAGCAGGCGGCGCGCCCGATTGGCGTACTTCTGCGGGTCCGTGTATTTGCTAACCAACGCGCGATAGGTGCGCCGCGCCTGGTTCTTGAAGGTGCGCTTTTGGCTGAAGTCACGCGCCCACTTCAAGAATTCGTAGTCCTGGCCCTTGATCTTTGGCTCGGTCGGGTTGCGCCGATAGGAGTCATAATCGGCCACCAGGCTCAGATCGTGCTCCACGCAGTAATCGTACAGGTCGGTGCCAGGGTGCGGCGTGAAGAACGACGGGCTGAAATAGTCCGGATCCACCTCGCGAATCATCTTGACGGTATCCATGACTTCTTCCTTGGTTTCGGTCGGAATGCCCATCATGTAATTGGCCCAGATGACCAGCCCGTACTCTCGGCAGACCGTGGCCGCTTCCAGGTTGCGATCCACGGTGGTGCCCTTGCGCAGGAAGTTCAGGATACGCTGATTGCCGCTTTCGAAGCCGATGAAATAGCCCTTGAGACCGGCATCGCGCATCATCTTGACCATGTCGGGATGGCGCGTAATGATGTCGGCGCGGCTCTGGCAGAAGAACGACTGCGTAAAGCCTTCGGCGCGGTACTTGGTGCAAAACTCGGTCACCCATGCGCGGTCTTCGGTTAGACAGTCATCATGGAACATGAAGCTCTGGAAATTGTAGGCGTCGCGCAGTTCCCGCAGTTCTTGGATCACATTGTCCACACTGCGGCGGCGCACACGCTTGCCAAAGATGTAGTCCTCACCTGGTTTGCAGAAAGAGCAGCGATAGGCGCAGCCGCGGCCAGCAATGATCGTCAGGAACGGGCCAGGCAGCTCTTTGACAAACGGCACCTCGGGGCTGTTCAGGGAATAGCCCCATTTGCGCCATTCGCCCAGGAACAGGTCACGATCGGCAAAGGGAATGCGATCCAGGTCGGGCGTTTCACCGCGCAGCACCTTCTGCTCTGGCCGCGCGCCTTGCTCGATCTGGCGCAGCAGCCGCGGGAACGTAATCTCGCCCTCGTTGGTGATCAGATAGTCTACGTTGGGGATACGCAGTGAATCTTCCAGCGCCAGGGTCACGTGCGCGCCGCCCAAGATCGTAACGCAGTCCGGATTGATTTCCTTGACGATGCTCAGGCAGCGCTTGACCGGGTTGTAGTCCACCGACATCATCGTGATGCCGACGACATCCGGACTGCGCTTCTGAAATTCCTCACGGAAATGATCCCAACTCTGCAACGCGCGCAGGTCAATCAGGTCTATATCGAAACCTTCGGCCCTCGCGCTGGCGCTGATCGAAGACAGGCCGTGCGAGACCCAGCCAGCGTCCATTCCCTGGCTCAAGCAGTTGAAACCGCGACCCGCAATACCGGGGTAAATGAGCGTTGTTTTCACAGAAATTCCTCCCTCAAGCTCGCATCTGGGGATGCGCATTCGGAGCCTGCATCAAGGGATGCAAGTTCACCGTTCGCATCTGGGGATGCTCACGCCGCGATCCTAATTCAAATTCGTCGTCTGGTTTTCGGCAAAACCAATGTCGTTCAAAGCAATGAACGCATCGGCGCCATGAGCATGTTCATCGTTCTGCAGGGCAGCCAGACGCTGCGCCTCTCCCTGCTCCACCGGCCGATTGCCCTGGCTGGTGAAAAGGGTCGGCTTCCACCAGGCCCACTCGCTGCATGAATTGCACGGCACGAGGTCGCTGATTTCGTTCGCGACATGACGTCGGCGCAAGTCCTGCATCTGCGGGCCGTTCCAGTTCTTCATCACGCGCACGCTGCCATCGGGATCAATCACATTGCCCAGGGGAAAGGCGCTGTTGAAGTCACGATCACACATGGCGATGGAACCATCCCAATAGATGTGGACGTGATACCACAGATTGGGACAGGCATAGCGTTTGCCAGTCGTGGCCGCTTCACCCGGCCGCAGTTCGCTGATCGCTTCAATTTGGTCAGCCCAGGAATCGAAAGGCTTGACGTTGATGCGATCTACGCCGGGCAATTGCCAGGATTTCACAAATTCATCAATTTCACCCATCGTCTGCTGCATCTGAATGATCTGCAAGTTGACGTAGGTCTGATAGTTGCCAGCCTGCTTCAGTTCGATGAAGCGGTGGATGTTGCGATTGGTCTTGGCGTAGTCGGCATTGACGCGAATGGCCTCGTAGGTTTCCGGCCGCATGCCGTCCAGGCAAAGGTAAATCGCGTCCAGGCCAGCATCGAGCAGCTTCTGAGCCTTCTTCTCATCCAGCAGGGTCGCGTTGGTGCTCATCTCGCTGCGCAGACCGTGGCTGCGGCAGTAGGCTACCATGTCGAAGATGCGTTTGTGCATCAGCGGCTCGCCCCAGATGTGCAGCGTCGTGGCTTTCACGTGCGGCGCCATTTCGTCCACGATCTGCTTGAACACATCGAACTCCATGAAGCCCTTGGGCCGCGTCACCTCTTTGCGCCCGGTAGGGCACATCACGCACGACAAGTTGCACATGTTCGTGGATTCAATGTACATGCGGTCGGGATGCGGCACCAGCCGGGTTTGACCGGTGGTGTAAGAAAGCCACTTAACCGGCGCCAGCGCCTGCTGGCTGTAATGGCGAAAACGGTTGCGCACCTTGTCCTGAAACGAACGATTGGCCGCAGCCGACGTAAAACTTACGCCCATGAGTTGGCTCCTGCGCGCTCGCGCACCTGGCGGAAGCTGCCGAGCATGCCCGCGCCAACCAGGGCGTTGCCCAACTGGCGCAGCGGCTTGATGCGTGACACTTCCCACAGCGCGGGGCCAAGCGTTTTGCCAAACGATCTTTCGTACATGCGGCGGCGCTTGCTTTCATCGAAGCGGCGCCGCGCCTCGATCGCCAGGCCGCTCAGGCGCTCGTCTGGCACATCGCTCACGTTCATGAACGGCGCAATTTCGGCCGTGTACGAATTGTAGTAGTAGGTCTTGGTAAAGTCAGCGTTGTACTGCGTCTCTGGGTGGCGCCGGACCAACTCGTCCCACAGCCGCGTGCCGGGGAACGGTGTGGCAATCGAGAACATCGCTTCGGTCAACGAGAGGCTCGAAGCAAACTCGATGGTTTGCTCCATCGTCTCCTCGGTGTCTCCTGGCAGCCCCAAGATGAAATAGCCCTTGCTGTCAATGCCCGATTCGGCCGTCCATTCGATGGAGCGGCGCACTTGCTCCAGGCTGATGTGCTTGGCGGTAGCCTTGAGCACATCGTCATTGCCCGATTCGATGCCATAGTGAATTTGGCGGCAGCCAGCCGCGTACATCTTCTTGAGCAGTTCGGGGTTGACGCGATCAACCCGCGCCAGGCAGCGCCAGCGGATATCCATCTTCTGTTCGATGAAATAGTCCATGATTTTTTCCAGGCGGCGCAGGTCAATCGTGAACAGATCATCAATGAAGTAGAAATTGCGCACCTGGTACTGCTGCTGCACCAGGCGCAGCTCCTCCACGATGCTCTCTGGCGAACGTTGACGGTAGGTGCGCCCCACGACGCCCTTGAAGCAGAAGGAGCAGTTGTAAGGGCAGCCGCGGCTGGAAAGCACCGTGACCATCTTCTCGCCGTTGGGCGCGTAAAGCGGATATTTGTCCAACTCGAACAGATGGCGGGCAGGAAACGGCATGGCGTCCAGGTCCTCAATCAGCTTGCGCTGTGGATTTTCCACCACCTTGCCGTCATCTTTCCACCACAGACCAAAGATGCGTTCATAGCGGGTGTCTCCAGTCTCGATCGCTTGCAGCAGGTCGAGCCAGACTTCCTCCCCTTCGCCATAGATCAGGTAATCAATATCAGGATTCTCGATGGTCAGCTGCGGCAGAGAAGTCGCGTGCGGCCCGCCAATAATGGTCGGCACGCCCAGCGTATCCTTGACGATCTCAACCAGTTGCTCGATGTGGTGGTAGGAGGTTGTCATCGAAGTGAACGCAACTACGTCCGGCTTGTCATCAATGATCTTCTGCGCGTCCTCGGCCAGGGTTGTGTGCGGACGTAGGCCGAAATCGTGAATCGCCACCTCGTGGCCGGCGCGTTCGGCCACGGCAGCCAAATAGCCTAAGCCCAGCGAGGGATAGCTGTTCACCATCTCGTTCCATTTCGGTCCAACCAGGGAAATTTTCATTGCATCCTCCTCTGTCGTCTGTCAGTTCGGGTCAGATAGCCCCATGTTCAACATCGCGCGCCATGATGAAGTGCGCATGAACAAGGGCCGTGATCCACTTGACAGTTTGTTCATCAAGAAGCAGAGCGAACGCAGCCTGCTTCTCTCTCCCAATCTACACCAAGCCCTCGGCCTCGATCTGGCGACGCAGTTCCGTCTTTTCCTTGCGTGGAAAGATCGTGCGCCAGGCCACACGGAAGGTGCGGCGGTAGTTAAGCCAGAAGTCCTTGCGGGTCATGGTGCCCAGGATGCGATGCGGGCGCAGATAGAACTGACGATAAGCCTTCTTCCACATCTCAGTCATCAACTCGGCTGACAGGTCTCCCAATTCGTAACGAGCCTTGCCGTCGAAAAAGACATAGTCTTCCCAGTCCTTGACCAACATGCGGCCCTGGCGCTTGACGATCTCATAGACCTTGGTGCCAGGATACGGCGTCATCATGCTGAAGTTCGCAATCAAGGGGTCCAACTCGCAGGCAAATTCAATGGTGCGCTGCATGGAGGCGCGCGTGTCGCCGGGCAGGCCAATAATGAAGAACCCAATAGTCTCCTGTTTCCACGCCAAACGCCGTGCGCTTGAGGCCGGCTTGCTTGAGCTTCTTCATCAACTCCAGGCTTGCCAGGTTGGCGCGGATGCCGTTGACAAAAATCCACGGCACATGGTTGAGTTGGTTGGCAATCACCATGTCGGCCAGCTTGACCAGGCGATCCACCCGGATGTTGGCGCTGTCGTCCAGTACGCCGATTTCCAGTGCATCCAAATCACGCACCAGGTGGCGCCACTCTTCCAGCACATTCTCCGGCGAGCGCGCGCGCCATTTGATCGGCATGATGGACTGCGAGCAGAAGGTGCAGCGGTAAGGGCAGCCGCGGCTGGTCATGATAGAGAAGGACTGCGCGCCGCTGACATGATCGGTGGCCGGCTGCAGATTGGTGTACTTGTGCATCTTGAAGAGATGATAGGCTGGCCAGGGCAAGCTGTCCAGGTCAGGCATGGCCGGGCGGTCAGGGTTGCGGTGAAGCTGGCGATCGCTCGTCTTGAAGCTGATGCCTAGCACATCGCTCCACAGATTCTTCTCTGGATCAAAAATGTCGCGGGACTGGTAAGTGGGCTGATCCCTCAAGTAGCTTTCCAGGCGCTCGCTGATGACCGTCCAACTGGTCTCGCCTTCGCCGCGCACCACGATGTCTACGTCTGGCTGTTGACACGACTCAAAGTCCAGGTTTTCAGCCGCGACGCTGACGTGAGGGCCGCCCAAGACGATCGGCACATCGTGCACCTTCTTGATCTTGGCGGCCGTACGCCACGCCTGCTTGACCTGCGGCGTATTGGCGGTGATGCCGACAAGGTGCGGACGATACTCCTGAATGAAGTCCTCCAGGGGCTGTTCTTCGACATCAGCATCAAAAACACGCACTTCATCGCCGCGGCGCTCGGACACGGCCGCCAGGTAGGCGAGGCCCAGGTGCGCGGTGGTGCGTGTATCAATAGGCAAACGGAATCTGGGGTTGATTAGGGCTACTTTCATGCAAAGTCCTCCCATGTTTAGTTGACCAGGGGATTCTCAGCAT
>CAZEPA010000048.1:0-13270 GCA_964513955.1 uncultured Anaerolineae bacterium
CGAAGGGCTGCATCACATCTGCCTGGAAGTGGACAACATCGAAGAAGCGATCAAGGAGATGCAGGTGCGCGGCGTAGAGATGATTCACACCACCCCGATTCAAGCAGCCGAGGGGCGTGGGGCCTTCCTGCATCCACGCGGCGCGCACGGCGTCCTGATTGAGCTACTCGAAGCGGATTGAACCAAACCGGATGCCAGGGGCATTGGCCCCTGGCATCCAAATGACGGGCGCCCTTCAGGCAACCACTCCCTACGCGACGACTAAATCCGCCTTGTGCGCTGACTCGCGGGACAACAACCATCGTTGCAGAGAACGTTCGCTCTCAACGCTTCTACCCCCTTCAAATAACCGCGATAGCTCAATATCCTCATCTAAATCCGGCCAGTGAATAGCTAGATCATGTCGTCCTATTCTTCGTAATCAGGCAGTTCGTCCCAGGTGCTGAGCACCCAGCCGCTGACCGCCAAAATCAAGGTGGCCTCATCATCCACCGCGAACACCAGCACCAGGCCGTCTTCCGCATCACTGGCAACCTCAGCGACGACGTTGCCCCCCTCCGCCAGTTCACCCAGGGCGTCGGTAATTGTCTCGATGCCCTCCAGCGGCTCGCCATCCGGGTCGAAATAGGCGCTGGCGCCATACACTTCGAGTAATTGGCGATCGGCAAAGTACAGATCGCAGTCAAAAAAGACCCGCTCCGCCTCCGGCACCGCTTCTTCCTCATCGCCATAGGCCAGCGAATCTTCCCACAAGGTCAGGCTGGTCAGCATCTTGCCTTCGAGGGCGCGCAGGTTTTGCAGCTCGCCTTCGGTCACGACAGTTTGGATGCCGCCGTCGCTGTCTGCGTCAGCGCCATTCCCGTTTTCAAGGTCACGATTAGCCACCGTTCATTCTCCCTTCACTCATTTCACTGGCGGGTCGGCGCAGACCTGCCTCTGCTTGCCCGCGGCTTGGCCACCGAGGCTTGCTCACTCGGCCGGCCTGACGATCATGCGCGTCGGGATGGCGCTGCGCTCGATGAGATCGCCGGTGACGCGAAATTGGCTGAACTGCACAGGAAGGCCCTGATCCACGTACAGATTGGGGCCATTTTGCAGATGATAATGCAGATGCGGGCCGGGCGACAGCCCAGAATTCCCGCAGCGTGCAAGCGCCTGCCCGCGCGTTACCCTGGCGCCTGTGGGCAGGTTGATCGAACCAGCCTGCAGGTGAGCCAGGAAACTGAACTCCGCCTCATTGTGCGCAATGAACAGCGCATTGCCAAACGATCGGCGCGGGTCATCGCGCAGATCACGCGGCCGCGGCAGTGCGCCAGGCGCGTTGTCCGGCATGTCGGCCGTCAAAATGACCACCTCGCCGTCAGCCGGCGCCAACACGGGCTGACCAAAGCTGTAATGATCCTCCAGGGCCATACCGCTGTCACGGAACGTGCCATTTTCTGGCCCCAAGCGGACAAAATCAAGCGCGAAAGGCTGGCTGATCGGCTCGCCCTTATGCAGGTCGGTCCAATCATTACCCATGATCGTCCACCACGCGCCCTGGAAAGGCAGATGCAGCTCCGCTTCTTGTTCGTAAACCATCAGGGGCGCGCCCCAGGAAGCCTGGTGCTCAGCGCCGTCGGCGGTTTGCGCCGTCACCGTGATAAAAACCTGGGTGAGCTTCTCCAGTCCAGGTTCCCAAAAGTAGCAGCGACGCAAGGCCAGCCCTTCGCCAGGTAACACGCGCACGGGCGGCTCCTCGCCGATCATGCGCGCCAGGCTGCGGCCGCTGCGGCGCCGTTCGCTCAACAGCTGGCTGCCGCTGTACACCTGAAAAAGCACGCTCGCGATGGTCACCGGCACAGCTGCCAAAATCGCGGCTTCGAAGACGAACTCCTGTGCGGGTGTCAGATTGGGATAGGGAAGCGACTCATAGCGCCCCACGAAGATTTGCGCCGGGCTGACTTCCAGGCGTATGACCCCTTGGTTGTGCGACATACTGCGTCAGTTCCTAACTATTTTTCTCGGCGGGGAAGGTGGTCGTCATTTTCTTCAGATGGGTCGCAATCTCGCGTGCCAGATCGTTGAGGATGTTTTGCAACAGGTCAATGTCGCTTAGTTCATCCTCCAGGCCCACCTCGTACTGGATTACGGCCGCGGTCAGCTGTAATTCTCCGCGCGCATAGGTAGCCTCGAAGCTCACATCCACCTCGTTGTCTGCGCCCTCGCCATCGAAGATGGTATGGAGCTGCTCAGCCACGCGGCTCACACCCTCATCATCGTGAATAGATTTGATCGCCGCTTCCGGGGCGCGGTATTTGAGCACCAGGTCTACAATCGGCGACGCGCCCACCTCTTGATGGCTGCACCATTCCTCGGGGTCATGATAGGGCATGCACATGCCTTCATTGCCGTAGAGGCTGAGCAGCGAATTCGCCGCTTCCCACGACAGGCTCAGTTCGGCCGCGGCGCCGCTGACGCGGTTCAGCAGGTTGTTGTTGCCATTGAGTCCAATGATTACTTTGAACTCGCGATCAAGCGTGTTCATATTGAGAAGATTCTGGAAATGGTACAGCTTCAACGAGGTGCGGCCAAGCGCCTGCACGATCATGCTGCAGAGTTGTTCGTAGCCGACAATGCGCTCAGGCTCCTCAAGCTCAGCATCCAAATCCTCCAGTTCTTCTTCATCGAGGATATCATCGTCAAAATCAGAGTCATCAGCGCCGTTGCCGAAGCCGGCCTGTTGGTCAATGCCGTTTTTTCCCATGATGTGTTCCTTTGCCCTTCGCGTGATCTATCAGCGTGCGCGGCGCACTTCGCGATGCGCAGGCGGCCGCTGATGAAGATAAGACTCAAACCAGGATTGCATGGCAGCCGGCGCTGTTTGTTTCGTGTGCGCGGCTTCGATATGAATCAAGCATGCCAGCGCCTCTTGCGGAGCCAGGCGATAGTAAATGTCAACCACCTCGAGAGCATCGGTGCGCACCCACTTGTCGGTCCAATCGTTTAGAAAGTAGGCCAGGCAGGTGCGGCAACGCCACACCGAGAAGGTGCGTTCATCCCCCTCGTCGGTGCGACATTTTTGGGCGCCGAGGTTCGCCATGCGTCCAGGGCACACCTGGCAGGGGATTGTACCTGGGCGCTTGCCGCTCCGCTCAACCATCAACTCTTCCAGGCTGTTGCCGGCCACAGGCGCCGTTGGGGGCGGCAGCCAGCGCTGCCAAAATGACTGCCTGGCTGCCGCAGGCGCCGCCGTGTTGATCGCGGGAGCGGCCGCTGAAACAGGCGCAGACGCGTCGCGACGGGCCGGTGCAAACTGTTGGCACGGCGAAGCAAGCGCCGTCTGCGCGCTCACGTCATTGGCCGGGCGGTCTGCGCGCCCCCAGGTGCAGTGGCCGGCGCTTTCGGCATCCGTGGCTGGCGCGGCCCAGTGGGCGCACGCCCCGCACCCCGCGATCTCCAGACCTAGCGCTACCATCTGGGCCTGGAGTTCACGAAAGACGGCGCCAAAGCTCGCTTCCGGCGGCAGATCAACCGTGGCTATGGTCATATCCTGCTGAGCGAGCAACCACGGACGATTCGGCGTGGCTGGAATCAGCGCGAGGGGGCCGCTTGTTTCACCGCGCAGGGTGATTTTGAAAATTTCGGTGCGGTTCAGCGGCATGATGCCTCACGATCGCGCGCGATTACGAGATGCGTCTATTCTACCCCATGGCAGCCGACTTGTAAACCCTTGCGCCAGGCAAGGCACAGGGGCGTAATCGGCGGTTATTGGGATTTGATCTCAGTCCAAAGCTTTTCGATCAGCGGCGTGGCCGCGCCCAGGTCGCGCAGGAACTCCAATTTTCCCATCACCTCGGCGGGGGGGTAAATGCTGGCATTGCCCGTGATTTCGGGTTTGATTAGCGATTTGGATGCCTCGTTCGGGCTGGCGTAATAGGTATAATTGGTCAGTCGTGCGCCGATGTCAGGGCGCAGGAGAAAATTGATGAAGATCTCGGCCGTGTACTGGCTGGGCGCGTCGGCCGGCACAGCCATGTTGTCTACCCAGATCGTCGTGCCTTCTTTCGGTACAACATACGTCAGATCGGGATTGGCTTCGATGGCTTTTGCAAATTCGCCGCTGAAACCCTGGCTCACGGCCACATCCCCTGCCTGCAGAATGTCAGCGAAACTGGCATTGTCGAACGTGGTGATGCACGGCTTGATCGCGCTGACCATCTCCTTCGCTTCCGCCCAGTGCGCTGGATCGGTATCGTTCATGGAATAGCCCTTGAGTTTGAGCGCAGCGCCCATAACCTCGCGCGCATCGTTCAGCATGCTCAGTCCCCCAAACGCGCAGGCCTTCTTGGCGTCGAAGATATCGTCCCAACCATCAATGGCTTCCTTGACGCGTTTCGTGTTGTAAGCCAGGCCGGTCGTACCCCACTGATACGGAACAGACACTTTCTGCTCCGGGTCATACGGCGGATTGCGAAACAGGGGGTTGATGTTTTGGGCGTTGGGAATATGACTGAAATCGAGAGCTGCGAGTAGATTCAATTCGCGCATGACCGCGATCATGTAGTCCGAGGGAATGATCAGATCGTAGCCGCTGGCGCCCGCTTGTAGTTTAGCCAACAAATCCTCATTACTGGCAAACGTATCTTGCACGACCTTGACGCCGCACGTTCGCTCAAACTCGGTGAGAATGGCGTCGTCCATGTAATTGGTCCAGTTGTAAAAGTGGAGCGTCTTGGCCAGTTTACTCTTGTCTCCGCAGGTCGCAGACGCGTCGCCAGACGACGTCTGACCGGCGGCCGTTGGCGCGGCGATGGGCGTTGGCGAAGGGGCGCTCGTTCCGGCCTGGCACGCTGCCAGGAGCACACTGAGAAAGGCCAGGCCAATCAGGCCCCGTGCCCACAACCGAACGATCGGCGGTAAGAAACCCATGATGATCCTCCTTTGATCGGTGCTGGCGTCAGCTGCGGCGCTGTAACACCAACGATGCCACCACCAGCACCACGGACACGACAAGCATCAGCGCGGACAGGGCGTTGATCTCCGGGGTCACGCCCGTCTTGATCATGCCGTAGACTTGGATTGGCAGTGTGGTGGTGCCTGGGCCGGTGGTGAAAAACGTAATCACGAAATCGTCCAGCGAGAGGGTGAAGGCCAGCAAGGCCCCGCCGACGATGCCGGGCATGATCAAGGGCAGCGTCACCCGGCGAAAGGTCTGCCATTCGTTGGCGTACAGGTCCTGCGCAGCCTCTTCGAGCGTGCGATCCAGCCCAGCGACGCGCGCACGCACGACGACGGCGACGTAAGAGACGCAAAAGGCGACGTGGGCAATGATGACCGTGCCGAGCCCAAGCTGCACGCGCGTCAGGATAAAGAAGAGCAGCAGCATCACCGCCATCGCAATTTCTGGAATGATGATCGGCAGGTAGAGCAAGGCATCGAAAGAGAGCCTCCCCCAAAAGTCGTAGCGTTCCAACGCCAGCGCCGCCATGGTGCCGATGACGGTCGCAATCGCTGTGGCCACCAGCGCCACCAGCAGGCTGTTGCGCAGCGCCAACCCAATCGCGCGATCATTGAAGAGCACCTGATACCAGCGTAAGGAGAAGCCTTCCCACGATGAAGCGTAGCGAGACGCGTTGAAGGAAAAGAGAATCAGAATCACGATCGGCGCGTACATGAACAGGTACATCAGCCAGGCGTTGAGACTTAGCGATGGTTCCAGCAAACGCCCAAACCAATTGCTGCGCGTGGGCAGTGACATGCGCGTCGCGGAGGCGGGCCTCATCATGCCGGCGCCGTCCAAAGGGATTTTGTCATACGCTGGCCCGTCCTCCCTGGCGGAAGTAAATCAAGGTGCCGATGAGCATCACCGCCATAAGCACGAATGAAACGGCGGAGCCAAAGGGCCAATCACGCGCAGTCAGAAATTGCTGCTGGATCAGATTGCCGAGCATGACCGTACGCGCGCCGCCGAGGATGTCGGGAGTGACGAAGGCGCCGAGGCAGGGGATGAAAACCAGGAGCGAGCCGGCCAGGATGCCGGGCAGGGTCAACGGCAGTATGACGCGGCGAAAGGCTTGAAAATCATTCGCGTAGAGATCGTTCGCGGCCTGCACCAGGCTGAAATCAAGCCGCTCGACCGCGGCGTAGATGGGTAGAACCATCTCTGGCAGATAAGAATAGACCAGGCCAACAAGCACCGCAAACTCGGTGAACAGCATGGGAACAGGTCGGTTGGTAAGTCCCAAGCTCATGAGCAAAGAGTTGATCGGCCCCTCGTTGCTCAAAATGACGCGCCAGGCATAGGTCCGCACCAGGAAGTTGGTCCAGAAGGGAATCACCAGCAGGAGCAACAAGAGGCCGCGACGGTGCGGCCCGCGGCGAGCGATGAAATAGCCGAGGGGGTAGCCAACCGCCAGGCAGAGCAGGGTGGTTAGCCCCGCGATACGCAGCGAACGCACGAAAATACGCACGTAGAGTGAATCGAACACGCGTGCGTAATTGCCCAGGTTGAAGTCCCAGAGCACCTGGCCGTAGATACCGCGCGTCAGAAAACTGTAGATGAAGACGATGACCAGGGGCACAGCAAAGAAAAGGATCAGCCAGAGCAGCGCTGGCGTGATCAATCCGATCACGATCAGCGCGGGGCTTTGACGCAAACGCTGCATGAGTAGGCTCATCGCACATCAATCCTTCAACGCCAACGCGTTTTCAGGGCGCCAGCTCATGAAGGCGCTGTCGCCTGGGGCATAGTAGGCCTGGGCATCCAGGGTGGAGATGGTATTCTGCTCCCATACGTCGAGGCGCCGACCGCTGGCGTCGCGCACGATGATGCGGGTGTCTGAACCGACATAAGCGATCATTTCGACGGTGACAGGAAAGACATTGGCCGTGCGCTCAGGCTGGCGGTCATCCAGGCGAATTTTCTCGGGGCGGATGGAAATGCTAACCGTGTCGCCTATCTGCAGGTCAGGCCCACGCTGCCCCACCATACTGCCATACCCCTCGGCCTCGATCACGCAAAAATCACCATCGAGCGCGGCGACCCGCCCTGTCAGGAAATTGGTCTCGCCAATGAAGTCGGCCACGAAGCGGCAGTTGGGGCGCTCATAAATCTCCAGCGGCGATCCTACCTGCAGCACCTGGCCCAGGTTCATAACCGCGATGCGGTTGGACATGGTCAGCGCCTCTTCCTGGTCATGCGTGACAAAGACAAAGGTGATGCCAACCCGCTGCTGCAGGGCTTTGAGCTCGAGCTGCATCTCTTTGCGCAGCTTCTGATCGAGCGCGCCTAGCGGCTCATCGAGCAAAAGCACTTCGGGTTCATTGACCAGGGCGCGCGCCAGGGCCACGCGCTGCTGCTGGCCGCCGGAGAGCTGCTTCGGCCGCCGCGCTTCCATGCCCGGTAGACGCACTAAGTCAAGCACCGTGTGCACCTGGCGTTCGATCTCTGCACGCGGCAAGCGGCGCATTTCCAGGCCGAAGGCGATGTTTTGCGCGACGGTCATGTGAGGAAAAAGCGCATAATTCTGAAACACCGTGTTGACTGGACGCTCGAACGGAGGGCGCTGGCCCATTTCCTGGCCATGGATGAAAATCTCGCCCCGCGTGGGCTTGTCCAGCCCGGCAATCATGCGCAGCGTCGTTGTTTTGCCGCAACCACTCGGGCCTAACAGGGAGAAAAACTCCCCGTCCAGGATCTGCATGGAAACGTCATCAACGGCAACCACTTCATTGCCCTTGCTGGTAGGACTGGTGAAGCGTCGAGTAATGTGACGCAGTTCAACGGCGACTTCGGTCATTCCCTCCTCGGCGGTCGTGGGTTTCTGGAGCCTATCCGCGCCGCTTACCTTAATCCCGTTCTTGAGGTGGAAACCGGATCAATCGGATACGCTCCTGGCTGTCGAGAAACCGGCTCTGGCCTTGTCCGTGTGGGGCAGGCGGCTTGGTTTGGGGCGAGGCAAGTATACTACACTTTGAATCAGATGTAAAACGCCCACGTTTGTTCCCTCTCTCGAAATTCTTTTGACATCCGTGGGGCTTCATGGTATGATTGTGCCCGAACTTCTTAGCACTCAGCCACCAAGAGTGCTAAAGTTTGGAGTCAATGGGGTTCTACGAAGAGACGCATGACTGATGAACTAAGCCCGCGCCGGCGCACGATCATGGGATTGGTCATACGGGAATACATCGCATCAGGTATTCCTGTTGGTTCGCGCGCCATTCTGGATCGGTACGAGCTAGGCGTTAGTCCGGCGACCATTCGCAATGAGATGGCGGCGCTGGAAGAATTAGGTTTTCTGACACACCCACACACCTCGGCTGGGCGGGTGCCGACAGAAGAGGGCTACCGCTTTTTCGTCGAACACCTGCTGGGCGATATGACCTTGCCGTCGGAAGAACGTCTGCTCATTCGTCATCAATTTGGTCAGGCGCGGGCCGAAATGGATCAGTGGGTTAAGCTGGCCGCGGCCGTGTTAGCGCACACGGTGCGCAACGTGGCCCTCGCCACCGCGCCCAAAGCCATCAACAGCCGCGTCAAGCGCGTGGAGTTGATCGAGATCCGCGACGGCATCGTGCTCTTGGTGCTGGTGACGATGGAGGGCAGCGTCAAGCAGCAGATGCTCAACTTGCCGCTTTTGCAAGACGATCTGCACCGCGTCACCAATGAGCTGAATGAACAGTTGTCTGGTCGCAACGCGGCCGAGATTCGCGCGCAGAACCCGCTCCTGAGTCCGTGGGCGGCCGACGTGGCGAACATCCTCGTGCCGATTATGGATCGGCTTGACTCGCGTGTGAGCGACATTTACCGCGAAGGCTTGAGCCACGCCCTGGCTGAGCCGGAATTTGCCGAAGGCGATATGATCCGACGTGTGGTGGAAATCATCGAGGCGCGGCCGCTTTTGGAGAGCATCGTCGCCAAGACACGTGAAAGCGACGGCGTGCAGGTCATCATTGGCGGCGAAGGCCGCTGGCGCGAGCTGAGCAACGTCAGTCTGGTTCTTTCACGCTACGGCGTAGATGATGACACCACCGGTGTGTTGGGGGTGCTGGGGCCACTGCGCATGCCGTATGGCCGCACCATTAGCGCGGTGCGCTATGTGTCCACCCTGATGAGCGAACTGCTGCGCGAGTTTTACGGTCAGACTTGACGTAGAGAAAAAAATAGGAACCTGGGAGTCATGATGGCAGAAGAGTTGAATATGAACGGCGAGGCAACGATCGAAGCAGAGCCAGCAGAGGCTGCGCCGGCCGCAGAACCAACTGCAGAGGCGAGCGCGGCCCTGGCCGCGATGGCAACAGCTCTAGAGGCAGCGCAGGCCGAAGCCGCCGACTACAAAGACCGCTGGCTGCGCGCCACGGCTGAGGCGCAGAACATGCGGCGGCGCTTTGAGCGCGAGCGCAGCGACGTGATCAGCAATGCCAACGAACGGCTGCTCCTGCGTATTTTGCCAGTGCTTGACGATGTGGATCTGGCGTTTGCCAACATTCCGGCCGACCTGAATGAACAGGATCAAAAATGGGTCAGCGGTTTTGCTCTGATTCAGCGCAAGCTGAGCAATACACTGATGAGTGAGGGCATCAGCGCCATTGAGGCCGAAGGCCAGGAGTTCGACCCGGCCTTGCATGAGGCCATCACGCACGAAGCAGCAGAGGGGTATCAGACGAATCAAATTATCGGTGAAGTGCGCAAGGGTTATAAGCTGGGCGAGCGGGTCCTGCGGCCGGCCCTGGTGCGCGTGGCGCAGTAGGGGCCAGAAAGAGACAAGGAGAATCTATTAACATGGGAAAAATCATCGGCATTGACCTGGGTACCACCAATTCGGTGGTGGCGGTGATGGAAGGCGGCGAACCGGTCGTCATTCCGAGCAGCGAAGGCGCGCGCCTGATTCCATCGGTGGTGGCGGTCAACCCAAAGACAGGCGAACGCTTGGTGGGCCAGGTGGCTCGGCGCCAGGCGATTACGAATCCAGACAACACGATTTTTTCGGTCAAGCGCCTGATGGGACGCAAGTTCAGCGATCCTCAGGTGCAGCGCGCGCGCCAGGTGCTTCCCTACAAAATTGCCGATAAGCAGAACGGCGATGCGTGGGTGGTCATGGGAGGCAAGGAGTATTCGCCGCCAGAGATTTCGGCCATGATCTTGCAGAAGCTCAAGGCTGATGCTGAGGCCTACCTGGGCGAACCGGTGACCGAAGCCGTTATCACGGTGCCGGCCTACTTCAATGACAGCCAGCGCCAGGCCACCAAAGACGCCGGCAAGATCGCGGGCCTCAATGTCTTGCGCATTATCAATGAACCCACGGCTTCCTCTCTAGCTTACGGCCTGGACAAGAAGAAGGATGAGAAGATCGCCGTCTATGACCTGGGCGGCGGCACATTCGACATCTCCATTCTGGATGTAGGCGACGGCGTGTTCGAGGTGCTTTCAACCAATGGCGACACGTTCCTGGGCGGCGATGACTTCGATCAGCGCATCATGGACTGGATCGCCGACGAGTACAAGAAGGAACAAGGCATTGATCTGCGCCAGGATCGTATGGCGCTGCAACGCCTCAAGGAAGCAGGCGAGAAAGCCAAGATCGAGCTTTCGACCGTGATGCAGACAGAGATCAATCTGCCTTTCATCACGGCCGATGCCAGCGGCCCCAAACACTTGACCATGACGCTGTCGCGGGCCAAGCTGGAGCAGCTGACGGGCGACTTGATCGAGCGCAGCATTGTGCCGGCGCGGCGTGCGTTGGAAGATGCGAAGCTGACGGTCAAGGATATTGACGAGATCGTTCTGGTGGGCGGCATGACGCGCATGCCCGCGGTGCAGGAAGCGGTTCGACGCCTGTTCGGCAAAGATCCGCACAAGGGCGTCAACCCAGATGAGGTCGTAGCGGTGGGCGCAGCCATTCAGGCCGGCGTGCTCAAGGGCGAGGTGAAGGATGTGCTGCTGCTCGATGTCACGCCGTTGACCTTTGGCATCGAGACGTTGGGCGGCGTGATGACGGCGTTGATCGAACGCAATTCGACGATCCCAACGAAGAAGAGCCAGATTTTCTCCACCGCGTCAGACATGCAGACCAGCGTCGAAATCAAGGTTTTCCAGGGCGAGCGCCCAATGGCTGCTGATAATAAGATGTTGGGCAATTTCATCCTGGATGGCATTCCACCGGCGCCGCGCGGGATGCCGCAGATTGAAGTGTCGTTCGATATTGACGCCGATGGCATTTTGCATGTGACGGCGAAAGACAAGGCGACCGGCCGCGAGCAGCAGATTCGCATCACGGCCTCCAGCGGTCTGAGCAAGGATGAAATTGATCGGATGGTGAAGGAAGCCGATCTGCACCGGGCTGAAGATCAGCGCCGCAAGGATGAAGTCGAAGCGCGCAATCAAGCCGACACCGCCGTTTACCAGGTGGAGAAATTCATCAAGGACAGCGGCGACAACCTTCCGGCCGGGGATAAGTCCAACCTCGAAGGTAAGGTGGCCGCGGTGCGCTCGGCCTTGCAGGGTCAAGATGCCGGCCGCATGCGCAGCGCCAGCGATGAATTGATGCAGGCGTGGCAGCAAGCTGGCACGCACATGCACCAACCAGGCAGTGGTCCGACCGACGGCCCAGCCGATGGCGGCGGCGCCAACCCAGGCAGCGGCCCTGGCGACGACGACTTTATCGAGGGCGAGTTCCGCCCCACTTAATCGGGGCAAGCCAGAACCAAATGGCTCACACAAAGCCACCAAAGCGCCAAGAGATCCGTTTGTGCCTCAACGTCTCTATGGCTTTGTGTGAGCATTGCTGGCTTGACCCAATCCCTGCTCGAACCAAAGCAGCGGCTTGCGGCTGTCTCTCCCCATTGTTTGTGCTGATCTCATGAAATGCGTCCGTGATTAGGCGCGCGCGGGGCGGTATGGTACAATGTGATGGTTCCTCGCGCTTTTGGGGAGAGGAAAGCATCCGTGCCCGTACCAGACCTTGCAGACCCCGGCGCCGCGCCCACTGCTCCGCTGTTGCTTCGCGTCCTCGGCCCCATTGAAATTTCCTGGCTCGGTCGTCCGTTGGCCATTACGCGCCGCCAGGCACGCGCGCTGCTCTTGCGCCTGGCGGCTCATCTGCAGCCAGTGGCGCGCGATGATCTGCTTTTTCTCTTTTGGCCTGACGAGCGTCAACCTACGGCGCGCCGCAACCTGACTCATCTCCTCACCCATCTGCGTCGCGCCTTGCCCCAGCCAGACCTGCTGCAATTAACCGAAGACTACGTCAGCCTGAATCCGGCCCTGGTTTGGTCGGATGCCGCGGCGTTTGCCACGCTGTGCGCGACGCCCACCGGCGCCGGGCGGCGCGCGGCCTTGCGCGCAGCGCTTGAACTCTATCGTGGGCCTTTTTTGCAAGGACTGGCCACGCCCGAAAGCATCGAGTATGAACAGTGGCTGGCGCACGAACGGGAAGCGTTGCACAGCATTTACCGCACCGCGGTCAGCGCTGTGCTCAGTCTGTGTCAGGCTGAAGGCGATTACGAGGCCGGCATCTCCCTGGCGCAACAATACCTGGCGCAGGATGACGTGCACGAGGAAATTCACTGCAGTCTGATGGTGCTCTACGCGCTCAATGGCAACCGGGATGCGGCTCTGCGTCAGTTCGACCGCCTGACCATCATCCTGGATCGTGAGTTAGGCGCGCGTCCCCTGGACACCACGCGCACCTTGTACCGCGCCATTCTCGATGGGCAGCTCGATCGTCTTGGACCATCGCAAACCCGCCCCACCTGGGTAACGCTGCCTGGCGGGGATCTGCCCTTGATGGGGCGTGACGGGGTGCTGCGTCAGCTCCAGCAGCAGTTTGCACGCGCACAGCGTCGCCAGGGCCATGTGGTTTGGATCAGCGGGGAGCCGGGGATTGGCAAGACACGCTTGATGCACGAGTTTGTCAACGCCGCGCGCGAACAGACGGAAACCTTTGTGTGCATCGGCAGTGCGCAGCGCACTGAACATGCCCTTCCCTACCAGGTGGTCAGCGAGGCCTTGCGTTCCCTCCCCGATTTGCCCACGCGCGTAACCCAGGTGGCCCCGGTATGGCGGCAGCAGGCCGCGCGTCTGCTGCCGGAGCTTGCGTTCGACCCGGCCGCAGCGCCCTTGCCCGACGCCGCCGATCCCGCCGAGGCGCGGCTGCACCTGCTCAATGCCCTCAGCCAGATCGTTCTCTATCTGGCTGAAATCCAGCCATTGATCCTGTGCCTGGATGATTTGCACTGGGCCGACCCGTCGTCAACGGCTACGCCGGCCGGCACCGGGTCTACAACCACC
>CAZEPA010000049.1:0-13265 GCA_964513955.1 uncultured Anaerolineae bacterium
CAGTATCTGCCGGTGTCGCTCGATCACCAGGTGATGACCATCTTTGCCGCGACCAACGGTTTCCTGGACAAGGTGCCGGTTAGCGCGCTGCGTCGTTGGGAAGATGAGTTTGTGAAGTTCATGGACGAGCAGCACGCAGACATCGGCAACACCATCCTGCGCAGCAAGGATCTGGACGCGACGACGGCCGATGGCCTGAAGTTGGCAATTGGCGACTTCAATGCCACGTTCACGGCATAAGCGACGAAGGACAACCGATCTCAGCCAGAGGCTGGCCTTCGTCCTTCGCTTCTCGTCTTTGCAGGAGAGATAAATCGTGGCCAATGACCGTGAAATCAGACGACGCATCAAGAGCGTTAAGAACATCGCCCAGGTGACGAAGGCAATGGAAGCTGTCAGCGCGTCGAAGATGCGCCGTGCGCAAGCCCAAGTGCTGGCGACGCGGCCCTATGCCGAGAAAGCCTGGGAGATGTTGTCGTTCTTGGCGCGCATTCGCCGTAGCGGCGCCGATCAGCAAGCTCTGCTGCAGGAGCGGCCAGAGAAGAATATCCTTCTTCTGCTCATCACCTCGGACCGCGGCCTGGCAGGCGGCCTCAATGCCAACATGCTGCGCGAGGCTTCGCGTGCCATTCGGCAGTGGGAAAAAGAAGGTAAGGTGGTGTCGCTGGTGACCGTGGGACGCAAGGGGCGTGACTTCATGCGTCGCTACGGCCCGCCGAGTAAGGCGGAGTTCAGCAGTGTGGGTGATCGGCCGACCAGCCAGGCGCTCAGCATTCAAAAAGTGGGCGTGGATGAAGCGACGGTCGCCCCGATTGCACGCGTGGTGATTGACGACTTTGTCAGCCAGGCCGTGGATGCGGTCTACATCGGCTTCATGGACTTTGTCAATGCCGTGGTGCAAAAGCCGGTCATCAGAAAGCTGCTTCCCATCGAGCCGCAAGAACCGACTATTACGATTACGAAGGATTATATCTTCGAACCCGATGCGCAGTCGGTATTAACGCAGGTGCTGGAGAGCTTCACCGAAGTACAGATTCTGCAAGGGCTGTATGAGGCCATCGCCAGCGAACATTCCGCACGCATGGTTGCCATGCGCAACGCGACCGATGCAGCCAACGACCTGATCGGCGAACTGACCCTGAGCGCCAACAAGGCGCGCCAGGAAAAGATTACCAAAGAACTAATGGACATTGTGGGCGGCGCCTCTGCCTTGGCGCAGGCGAGCACCTAGATCAATTTTGATCCTGATGCCGTGACCGGAGGATAATGATTTATGGGAAATAACGGAACGCGAGTCGAAGGTAGAATCCTCGCGGTAGTCGGGCCGGTGGTAGACGTCGAATTCCCGCCTGATCAACTGCCTCAGATTTACGACGCGATCGAGATTCCGATGGGGAACGGGCCGGTCCTGGTTTGTGAAGTACAGCAGCACCTGGGCGATGGTCGTGTGCGCGCCGTTGCCATGTCGAGCACCGACGGCCTGCAGCGCGGCATTCCCGTGCACAACACGGGCGCCCCGATCAGCGTGCCAGTTGGCCCCGACACGCTGGGCCGCATCTTCAATGTTCTCGGCCAGCCAATTGACCTGAAGGGCGATGTCAAGGCCGCCACCTACTACCCCATTCATCGCCTGGCCCCGCAGTTCGTCGAGCAGTCTACGCAGACCCAGGTTTTCGAGACTGGCATGAAGGTCGTTGACCTCATCGCACCTTTCACCAAGGGCGGTAAGACTGGCATCTTCGGCGGCGCTGGCGTAGGCAAGACGGTCATCATCCAGGAACTGATTCACAACATCGCCAAGTTCCACAGCGGCTATTCGGTGTTTGCGGGCGTGGGCGAACGCTCACGCGAGGGTAATGACCTCTATCACGAAATGAAGGATTCGGGCGTGCTGCCGCAGACCGTGATGATCTTCGGCCAGATGAATGAGCCGCCCGGCGCGCGCCTGCGCGTGGGCTTGACTGGTGTGACCATGGCGGAATACTTCCGTGACGAGGGCCGCGATGTGCTCTTGTTCATTGACAACATCTTCCGCTTTGTGCAAGCAGGCTCTGAAGTGTCGGCCCTGCTCGGCCGTATGCCCAGCGCCGTCGGTTATCAGCCGACCCTGGGCACGGAGATGGGCGAGCTGCAAGAGCGTATCACATCCACCAAGACCGGATCCATCACCTCGATGCAGGCCATCTACGTGCCGGCCGACGACTACACCGACCCGGCCCCGGCCACCACATTTGCACACCTGGACGCGACCATCTCTCTGGAGCGCGCCCTGGCTTCGCAGGGTCTCTACCCGGCCGTGGATCCGCTGGCCTCGACCAGCCGTATTCTGGACCCGCTGATTGTGGGCAAGGAGCACTACGACGTTACCCGCGGCGTGCAGCGCACCTTACAGCGCTACCGCGATCTGCAAGACATCATTGCCATCCTCGGCGTCGAGGAATTGAGCGAAGATGACAAGTTGGTCGTGGCGCGTGCGCGCCGCATCCAGCGGTTCCTGACGCAGCCCATGCACGTCGCTGAGCAGTTTACCGGTCAGCCCGGTGCGTATGTCAAGATCGAAGAGACCGTACGGGGCTTCAAAGAGATCCTGGAAGGCAAGTACGATACGCTGCCGGAGCAGGCGTTCTACATGGTGGGCACCATCGAGCAGATGGTGGCCAAGGCGCAGACCCTGAGCGGCGGTTGAGCGGAGGCCATTATGCCGATTCGCTTTGAGTTTGTGGCGCAGTCTGGTCGTGTTTTCAGCGACGACGTAGATATGGTGATCGCGCCGGGCGCCGATGGCGTGCTGGGCATTCTGCCCAAACATGCGCCGTTGATGGCGCTCATTCAGCCGGGTGAAGTGGTGATCAAAAAGGCTGGCAGCCCAGACCGCTTCTTCTCTGTCGCCGAAGGTTTCATCGAAGTGCGGCCGGACAAAGTGGTGCTGCTGGCGCGTTCGGGTGAGTCTGCTGAAAACATTGACGCCGCGCGGGCTGAAGAAGCTCGCCAGCGCGCCGAAGAGTGGTTGACGAGCCATCCAAAGGGGGCCGAACGTCGCGAAATGATGGAAGCCGCGCTGCGGCGCTCCATCATGCGACTGCGTATCGTGCAGAAACGCAGCGCAACGCACACCTCAGCGGCTCATTTCCGAGATTCCAACAACAACAATCAGTAACTCACAAAGGGCGCTTGCAGCTGCAAGCGCCCTTTGTTTATGGCGCACCAATTAGGCTCCTCTCGTTTTATAGATGGTTCGATAAATTGGCATTTTGATTACGCACGCCGCCGGTCATTGTTGGCATAGTACCTCTTTCTAAACTTCGTCTCCCCACCTATTCCCATTCGCACGCTCGATTCAATCGCGAAGGAGGAAGATCATGCTCGATCTGCGAGTAGCCACACTCACTGTCGTGAAGAAGGCGGACCATATTGGACGTGACGAGCCGATGCTGTGGACGATGTTCATCGTGCTCAGCCTGGACACCATCAACAGTCACCAGTTCGTGGTTTCAACAGACCCCATTGCTGGAAAACTGGGCAAAGCCGGCAAGGGCGACCAGGTGCCCGTACCGGCAGCCGTTGGTCATTTTCACAGCAACGCGCCTGGTATTGGCATGATTGGCGTCGCGACCATTGCTTTTGACAACGATCTGCGCACCAATCAGCAGATTCGCGATGGCTATGCGGCAGGCGCCGCAGCGCTCAACCAGGCCATCGTGGACCACTTTCCCCGGCATGGTTTCGCGCCGGTGGAGGCCGCGGAACAGGCCGAGATTCAGGCCAAGATACGAGCCGCGGTCAAGGATGCCTTTCTCTCCGACAGCGTCCTCCTCACCGTGTTCGGGGGCAAGCCGCTCGGCGGCGACTCGTTCACGCGTGTCCTGACAGAGGACACGATCAATCAGAGTTTTTCATTGACGATGCGCGCCAAGCATGACTGGGCTATCTATCGCGTCGATGGACAACTCCAGTTCCAGCGTTAAGCCCATTTCCACAAAAGACCTCGTACAAGGTAGGGCGAATGCTACTCACACAGTCAAGAACCAAACATATCAACACCGTCACCCACGAAGGCAAAGTGCTGATTGTGGCCACGGTGGTTGAAAATGGCGCAGCCACACTCCACTATACCGTCAAGCAGGACGGCTTCGAAGACAGCGCGCTGCAGAACCCCAACGGCAGCGGCTGGGAGGCGTTCAAAACACTGGAACTGCCCAACGATCGCGTCGGCGACGCGTCGGTCGCGGCCATGGAGCAGGCCGAATTGACCGACAAACAGGGCAAATACCTGCTGCGCTCGATCTACGACAGCGCCGCGTTGACCGCGGACGCGCCGGTGCAGCTTGTCTCCCACGACGGCCATCTCTATCTCTTCCGCCAATCCACACGCGGCACGCTGCTGGTGGATCGTTTTGTGCTCGACGGCATGACCAACACGCTGACCCCCAAGCTGGAAGTGCGCTTCAAACGCAGCCGCCAACGGTACGCGCCGCTCAAAGCCATGAAGATCAACAGCGGCGGCCAGATGGAATCGCTCGATTCGCTAGACTTCCGAGACATGCAGAATCGGCCCTTCACCGAGCCGACTACGGAGCTTTGCCCCGAACTGCTCAGCCAGCTGCAGAATGGCTGGTTCGGCGTGATTGTCACCCCCACCAATGAACAAGAGAATTACCGCTGGCACATCTTCGCCCACAACCGCAGCAGCGGCAAGGTGGATCTGGTGACGCTGCGCGCGGGCAGCGAGCAGCTCTTCGACCTGCAAGACTACTGGTTTCGCACCACAGACCCCATCACCGACCAGGTGCAGTACGAGAGCATTCCCGGTCTTATCCACCGCGTGCTAGAGCTGCAGGATAACACCGGCGCGCCGTTAGCCGCGACCAACGGGCTGGCGGTCATCAAATACGACGTGCAGCGAGAGCAGCAGACACAGAATGGACCGCAGCTGGTGCGTGACGCCAGCAAGGTGCTGCTGGCTGTGCCCACGGCCGCAGGCACGGCGACCCTCAGCTTTGCGATTGGCGTGGATGGGCGCCTGGCGCAGATTGCGGGCGACAGTAAAGATGAGCTGCTGCGCAGCCAGGAGCGCGAGATCTTGCTGCCGCTCAACCTGCTCGACAACATTCGGGCGGTGGGCGACAGTACGGCTGCACCGGCTGGCGTAATCACCGGCATGCGCCGCTCTGACGATGACGACAGCGCCGATCGGGTGCGCGTGCAGGTGAGCGCCGATGATAAGCAAGCGGTAAGCAAGCTCAAGAGCGGCGACACGGTCAAACTGACCAACACCACGAGCTATAACGGTCTTTACCGGGTTGCAAAGGCCGACGACGGCAGCTTCGTCATCGAAGCGCCCTTCAAGTACGGCGAGCTGGGCGACTGGGAGAAGGTGGAGGAAGAGGAGAGCGGCCTGATCTTCGACGGCATGCTGACGGGCTATGAAAAAGCCGGCGATGGCAAGCTCAAAGTGCACGCGGTCAACCACGGCCTGGCGGCGGGCGACCTGGTGCAGATCATGGGCGACGGCGACTACAGCGGCGAGTATCCGGTGATCCAGCACGACGAAGGCAGTTTCACCATCGAGCGACCCTGGGCTGGCGGCGAGGCGGTTAACCTCAAGCTGGAGTCGCGCAAGCGCCGCGGCCTCGTGCTGGACGGCAAGCGAGACTGGATCGCGGCGCCATTTTCGCAGCCCATCAATCTCAGCGCGGGCTTCACGGTGGAGGCTTGGGTCAAACTGAACAGCGACGCCGATCAGACGGTGGTGGCCACTCAGGCTGAGACCAAACCGGGGGTCGCGGCAAGCCAGGCCGCCGCCACCGCGACCGTGGCGCTGCGCAGCGGCAAGTTCACCATCGCCATCACCCGCCCGCTGCTAGGACGCGCCAGCGCGCTGCGTATTGAATCGGCCGTGCCCGCGCCGCTGCGCGAATGGGTGCATGTGGCGTGCGCCTTCGACGGCAAGGAACTGCATCTACTGGAAAACGGCGTAGTCACGGCCACGGTTTCGGTCGAGGAACTGAACCGCAAAGCCAGGAGCGGCCAGGATGCGTTGGCAAAACAGATGGAGAAAGAAGCCGCCGAGCTGCGGGCAGCCTACACGGCTAACCCCAACCACCCCGCCAACTACTGGATCCGGATGGCGCTGCGCGCGGATGACAACGTGGTGACCGCCGGACTGGAGACCGGTTTGAGCCGGGACCAGGTTGATCACCGCGTCGAGCAGCTCTGGCGTTTGGAGCCGCAGGGCGATGGTTCTTTTGCCATTCGCAACAAGGCGACCAACCGCGTGCTGGACTATGTGATGGCCGATCGCCCCGTGCAGCAGACTGAATGGCGCAACGCCGATAGCCAGAAATGGACGTTGGAAGCTAACGCCAACAATTTCTACACCTTCCACACCAAGCTCGACGGCAAGGTGCTGGACGGCTATCTCGGCGGCTTCATTGTGGGTAATCCGTGGCCGGCGGATATGGTCAACGCCCACTGGCAGCAGTGGCGGCTGGAGACCGTGGGGCCGGCGTTGGCCCTTGAAACAGAGGCCGCGCTGGATATGCTGCAAGGTAAGGGCAACCAGCGCAAACCCAGTTTCAGCCTCGGCGTCAGCAACCTCAGCCTGGCGGCCGCGCCTCAATTCAAGGCAGGCAACGTACAGCCGACCGACCTGCTGCAAGGGCAATTGGCGGACGTGCGGCTCTGGACGATCGGGCGCAGCGACAAGGCCATTGCCGACGCCATGCACCTCCAGTTGACCGGCCGTGAGGTCGGGCTGGTGGGTTACTGGCGGCTTGGCGGCATCGCCCTGGAAGAGGATGGCAGCCAGCGCGTTTTTGACTTTTCGGTCAACGCCAATCACGGCGTGGTGCAGGGCGCGCCTTATGCCGGCGGCGTCACCCTGGGCCGCACCCTGCGCGATGGCAAGACCGACGTGGTCAAGTTTAGCAACGACGATCTCTGCGCCGTACGCGAGGGGGCGATCTACATCGAGAGCTTCGAGTTTCGCGCCGACAAGCCGGTTGATCCGATGAATGCGGATGGCAAGAACGGCGTCATCTTCGCGCCGTCGTTGTGGGGACGCCTGAGCCGCAGCGCGGCGCAGAAACTGAGCTTCGCTCCGATGCAGGAGAAGTACCAATTCGACGATCTTGGCGACGGCTGGCAGCGCGCCGCCTGTCGCTTCATCGTCCCTGAAGGCGTGCGCCTGCTGCGCTGTTTCGAGGTGGCCGGTGTGGCGGGCGACTGGGCCACGTTGGAGGTGCGCCGACATGCGCTCAAGCTGGTCTCAGACACGGTGACGTTGAGCACTCTCGATGAAAGCGCCAAGCTGACCACATTGGCAAGCTCGTTGGCCAACCCCGCACAACCCGCTGAGCTGCTGCGAGCACTCGACGGCAAGGAAAGAGAAGAAGCGCCGTTGGTCACGCGCCAAAAGGAGCTGGAGCGGCTGCTGGGCGACATCGCCAATCGCAACGAAACCGAACGCCGCCGCAACGAGTATCAAAACCTGGTACAGTCGCTGACTTGGGCGCGCGACGCTCGCCAACGTGAATACGATGCGGCGCTGGCAAGCCCGCCCACGGGCGAGATAAAGAATACGCGGGATGGCCAGCAATACGATGTGGACTACACCCACCTCGACTGGCACATCCATACCGCCAGCGTCGAGGCGCCGCCCGGGAAGCGGGTGACGGGGATTCAATTCTACAAGTTGAGCAGCCGCCTGGCCGTCAAAATTCGCTGTGCGAATGCCGATGGCTCTGGTGAGGAATGGGTCGTGAACGAGGATCTGAACGGCAATGCCGCCGATCACCAGGACTGGATTGACACCGCGCCTGTCAAATGCCCCACGGACAAAGTGGTGACCGGGGTGCAGCTGTACAAAAAAGGGAACCGCAGCGCGATCAAGATTCGCTGCAGCTATCTCTGGGGCGGGGGCGACGAATGGGTGCTGAACGATGCGGATGCCGGCTTCTTCCGCTCGCGCCGCAGCGAACAAAACGACTTTATTGACATGGCGCCGGTGACCCTGGCCGCGGATCAGGTCGTCTCCGGGGTGCAAATCTACCAAAAGGGTAATCGCTTTGCCCCGCTGGCAACCTACTACAGCACAGCGCAGATCAATCAGGCCAGATACGCACTGGACTCAGCGAACGCCCAGCTTGCGGTGGCCCAGGCGGAACTCAACCGCCTGAACCAGGCGCTGAACAGCAGCGACGGCCAGCGCCAGCAGTGGCAGACCGAATTGGATGAGATCAACCGCAAGCTGACGGCAGTTCGCCAGCGCATCGCCGAATTGACGACCAGCTATCTTGAGGTGATCGCCAAAGCCAACAACACGGCTCAAAGCATGCCCGACCTGGCCGACCAGGAAGACCCGCGCGGTCTGCAAGTACAGGGCGCGCGGCTGCCCTTCGCCGTGTCTTCCACCCGCCTGCATGCCCTGGAAAGCTGCGCCGGCCGCGTCACCCTCAGCTATCAAGACAGCGACGGCAACCTGCGCCAGACCCATTACGACGCCGCCTACGACGCCGACGGCAAGGGTGAGGAGTGGCTGCTCGATGGCTACCGCGCGGCCCTGGCGTTGGATGGGCGCGGCGCGGCGCTGCCCTTGCCCGCGCCCGTCTTTGCCGACCTGAACCACCAGATCACGATCGAGTTCTGGGCCAGAGGCGGCAGCGATTTGCCCAGGGTGAACGCCCTGCTGGGCGCGTTGGACAGCGGCGGCAACCGCCGCCTGTGCATCCAACTGCCCAACGAGAAGGGCGAGGTGGTCTGGGAAGCCGGTCAAAAACAGGGCAACGGCGCCATTGACAGCCTGGTCAAAGCGGCCGACGCGGGCCTCTACCGCGGGCGCTGGACGCACTGGGCCTTCATCAAGGACGTTGGCGCCGGCGAGATGCGCATCTACGTGGACGGCAAGCTGTGGGCCAAGAACGATCCCAAAGCCACGGATGGCGGCCCGCACCATCAACCGCTAAGCGACGTCAGCCAGGCGGCGCTGGGCGGCTTTCCAAACCAACGTCCCAACTGGCACGGGCAGCTGTGCGAGCTGCGCATCTGGAACGTGGCGCTGGACGAGCGGGAGATCGAGGCCAACAGCGTACTCACGCTCAGCGGCAACGAGCCGGGGCTGATCGCCTATTATCCGCTCAACGAAGCGCAGGGCGACCTGGCGCGTGACCACAGCGGACGCGGCCAGAACTTTAGTATCGCCGGCGGCGCCTGGACGCCCTGCACCGCGCCCATCGGCCGGCTGCAGCGCTTCCCTCTCGGACTGCTCGGCTCTCGCGCACCATTCGATGGAACCAACGCCATCACGCTGCCGCAGATGACCCCAGACTTCAGCGAGGGCATCTCCATCGAAGCGCGCGTGCGTTTCGATCAGTTCCGCAGTTGGTCGCGTATCATTGATCTGTGCGACGCCGCCAGGGAGAAGACCATCCTGCTGGCGAACAAAGAAGAGAGCCGGCGTCTCATTTTTCAAGTTCACCGGGGCGGCGGCGTTGTCTCTACCCTGGAGGCATCAACGGACCTGCCGCAGGGGCAATGGGTGCATGTCGTCGCCGCCATCGAGCGAGATGGTCAGGGGCATCTCTATGTGGACGGCGTTGAGGTTGCCGCGGGCAAGATGGAACTGCCCGAGCGCGTCGAGCGCGTCTACAACTACCTGGGCAAGGGCAGTTGGGGCAACCCGCTATTCCAGGGTGAAATGGAGGCGGTGCGGCTCTACACCTACGCGCTGAGCAGCCAGGAAGTGAAGGGGCTGATGCAGGGCGGCTTCGAGGCCGCGGTGATCTGCGCGGAGTACAGTCGGGTGCGCGTGGATGCCCAACGGCGCAAGTCGGTGATGATGCTGCGCGGCGTGGCGCTGCCCGCCCTCGGTGGGCTGCGGCTGCTGGACGAGCAGCGCATCGAAGAGCTGGAGATGCAGTGGATCGGCAACGCCCAGATCAAGCCGACGCTGATCGGCTACATTGAGGGCGCGCCGCCCCTGCCCAGCGAAAATCTGACCGAAGAACAGGACTACAACGGCGCAACCGCGGTGGAGTTGATCCAGTCCAGCGATGTGGAGTATAGCTGGACGCGCGAGCAGGACGTCAGCCTGGGCGCAGAGGCATCGCTGTTCGTCGGCGTGGATGCCAAGGTGAGCGCCGGCATCGGCGTGGAGACGGAGCTGTTGAGCACGCGCGCCGGTATGAATGTGGCGACCAATTTTGCCTACCATTGGCAGAATGCCAGCACAGTCGGCGCCAGCCACAGCCTGATGAGCAGCGACCGCCTGGAGCTGCGCGGTATGCAGGAGGCCGAGGCGCGCTTCCCGCACCTGGGCCAGCGCTTCATTCCGAAGAACATCGGCTACGCATTGGTGGTGAGCGGGCTGGCAGACGTATTCGTAAGCAAGCTGCGCCGCAGTGGGCGCATGATCGGCTACCAGGTCTTGCCCGTGGAAGGCGTGCCGCTCGACGTCAACACCATCACATTCCTGATCAACCCGGCCTACACGATGGCGGGCAGCCTGGATGGGCTAACCGGAAGCCACGCCACCAGCGACCGATTCTTCCGGCATGTGCCGGAGATGCGCAGCCAGTATGGCTCGCTCTATCCTGCCAGCTACTTCCGTCTCAAGGAAGCCTACGATCTCAAGGCGCAGATTGATGAGCAGGACAAGCTGCACCAGGCTTACTTCAACCAGTTCAACGCCGGGCTGGTAGACGAGAGCTCGCTGGACCGGCAGGTGGGCGGCGCAGCGTCTACCGAGGACGTGGTGGGCGTGCGCAGTCAGGACCGCAATGACAGCCGCGTAGAGCAAGAAATGCGCGAGCTGGACAAGAAGATCGAGGATGCGGAAGGCGAGCTGGCAGTGCTGCAAGGGCAGATGCCGACCAATCAGGCCGAGATCGCCAAGAAACAGAAAGAGCTAGACGACCTGAAGCAGCAGAAGCGCGAAAAAGAGCAGGCGGGACGCACTGAAGCCGGGGAGCAGCGCCAGGCCGATATCGCCAAAGCGCATGCGGACCTCTCGGCCCGCGCTAATGCGTCGGACAGCTTTGCGAGCTGGCAGATCAAGATGGAGAACCTGCAGGTGCGCGCGGGCAAACGCAACATCGTCAACACCTACGTCTGGGATGGAGACGGCGGCTTCCACGCGGAGGAGCAGCAGTTCGCCAGCACCGTCGAGCATTCCATCGGCGGATCGTTCGACTTCGGCTTTGGCATCGGCGGCGAAGGCGCGTTTGCCGTCAGCGGGGTGGCTGTCGGCCTGACCGGAATGGCAAGCGTCAACATGACGCAAACCATGCACAAGACCGAACGCAGCAGCAAGGGGATGGAGCTGCATGTGGACTTGAGCGGAGTGGAGAGCCGCGGCATCACCGATTACCGCGACTACCCGATGCTGCCGGGCGAGAAAGTCGACCGCTACCGCTTCATGAGCTTCTTCCTGGAGAACAGCGCGAACCACTGGCACGACTTCTTCAACTATGTCATAGACCCCGAATGGTTAACCAGCAACGACGAGGAGGCGCGGGCGCTGCGGCAAGCGCAGAGCGCGCGGCCCAACAAGGTTTGGCGGGTGCTGCATCGCGTGACTTATGTCGAGCGTCCCGCGCTGATGGGCTTTGGCCGCCGTGTGGTCAAGCGAGACGAGGCGGCTGACGACATCCGGGCGCTGCGTGATCAACTCACGGATTTGCAGGGCAAGGTGGCGACCCTGCAAAAGGAGATCAACGAGAAGCTGGATCAACTATTGACCAGAAAGGCATAGCGCCGCACGTCGTCACCTTGTCAGGAAGAGCTGTCAGGCAGCCGCTCCCGCTGCATGGCAGTTCTTCCTGAAGGTGATTTCCACTTTAGCCATTGGACGCCGGCATTTGAACCGCCGGCAGGAGCGCCGCCAGCGCCTCGACCAGGTGTTCGATGTCGGCCTCGTCATTGTAGCCCTGCACCGACACCCGCACGAATGGCTCCCCATTCCAGGTAACGATCGGCGCCTCGATGCGCCACGCCTCCCAAAGCTGCGCCTTGAGCGCGGCCGCGTCGCACGCGGGCAGGCGCATGGCGGCCATCTGCTGCTGCCAGCCGTGGGCATCGGGGCAGATCGGCGCCAGGCCGGTCAATGCGTTGATGCGCTGCTGCGCGTGTTTGACCAGTTCGTGGCAAGCCACGCGCACACGATCCCAGTCGTACGCGGCCTGAAAATCAATCGCCGCAGGCACCGACAGATAGGCGGCAATATCGTGCGTGCCGGTCCATTCCAGGTAATCCACAAATAAGGAGGGGCCGGGCGTCTCGCTTTCCCAACCCCAACTGATGATCAGCGGCTCAATCAGGGGCTGGACTTCGGGCCGCGCAAACAGAAAACCCGCGCCTTTGGGCGCACAAAGCCACTTGTGGCAGTTGCCGGTATAGAAGTCCGCGCCCAAGTCCAGCAGATTCAAGGGCACCTGTCCCGGCGCGTGCGCCCCATCCACGACGGTCAGGATGCCGGCCGCGCGCGCGCGTTGGCAGATCGCCTGGACCGGCCAGGTCAACGCGGTGGGCGACGTGATGTGGCTGATGAAGATGACGCGTGTGCGGGGGGTGACGCCGGCCCAAAACTGCTCCAGGACGGCTTCCGGCGTCGTTACCGGCAGCGGGATGGGCTGATTGATGTAGACCGCGCCTTGCTTGCGGCACAACAGTCGCCAGGTGCGATCCGCAGCGCCGTACTCGTGATCGGTCGCCAGCACCTCGTCGCCAGGGCGCAGGGCCAGGCTGTGGGCCACGATATTGACCCCGGTGGTGGCATTGGGTACAAGCACGATATTGTCTGCGCCTGCGCCAAGATACGCGGCCAGCCGGCTGCGCGCGTGAGCCATCAGGTCGCTAAAACGCCGCCCCAGGAATTCCACGGGCTGCAGTTCCAGCTCACGCTGCCAGGCCTGGTAGGTTTCGAACACGGGCCGGGGGCAAGCGCCAAACGAGCCATGATTGAGAAAGGTCATGTCCGGGCGCAGGAGGAAGAGCGATTTCAAGTTCATGGTGCAATCCCTTTCGCAGAACAAGTGCGCCAGGGAGTATAGCATGAAGCCGCAGCGCCGCCAAGCATGATGAGTTGCCCTTGCTTCGCAAACGTGTTATCATCAGCCGCATGAGCGACATTCTTCTTTTGATTGGCGTCATCCTGCCGCCGCCTGCCCTGGACAGCCTGGGCGTTGTGCGCCAGGAGTTCATCGTACAGACGCCGTACGGCCCGGCAGGCCCCTTTGCGCGTCGCGACCAGTTCCTCGTGCTCCCCTACT
>CAZEPA010000050.1:0-13256 GCA_964513955.1 uncultured Anaerolineae bacterium
TTTCATCTACCAGGAGCACGAGCGGCTTCGCGGCGTGTGCGGCCCATTGCGTCAGGGTTTCCTCCAATGCCGCATACTCACCGCTCTCCGCCATGATTCCAGGCCATGCCTCGGCCGGAAAAGCGTCATCGAGGGTGGTACGCGCAGCGGAACCAATACCGTAAAGAATGGCCTGCATGCCCTTGGCCACGTTTTCGCGCGCAGCCTGCGCGTTCTCTACATTCGTATAGACGCAGTGGAACGCACCACCCTGGTTGAGATAATCCCGTAACGCCAGCAGCAGCGTCGTTTTGCCCACCTGGCGCGGGGCATGGAGGACAAAATACTTCTGCTGCTGAATCAGCATCAGTACATCTTCCAGGTTGATCCGCTCTAGGGACGGGAGACAGTAGTGTAGGTCACGCCGCACTGGCCCCGCCGTGTTGAAAAAACGCATGATCCCTCTCCCCGTCTTGTGGCTCCGTGATGTGTATTATAGCATTGCGATTCCGAATTCTGAATTACGAACGCCTCAGCCTTCAGGACTTTGCACTATCCACTTTGTACTTTGCGCTCTGGCGCTCTCCATTCAGCCTTCAGCATTCCTCATTCCTCATTCCTCATTCCATCCTCACTCCTCCCCTCACTTGGCAGCCCTACGCATCTCGGTTATAATCTCGCCGCTATGAACGATTCATCACGCCTGCCCACCCACGGAAGCACCAAAGAGGCCATTCTGGCGCGCATGGCATCGTCGCGCGACCATGATGTAAACTGGCGCGCAGGCCGGGCCTGGAGCCTTGTCTTCAGCGCAGGCGAGGAGGTCAGCGAGCTGCTGCAGGCGGCGTATACGATGTTTTTCGCCGAAAACGGCCTCAATCCCACCGCGTTTCCCAGCCTGCGCCGCTTCGAAACCGATGTCGTGACCATGACCGCCGGCCTGCTTGGCAGCCAGGCTGCGACCGAGGAGATTGTGGGCAACATGACCTCCGGCGGCACGGAAAGCCTGCTGTTAGCGGTCAAGACCGCACGCGACTGGGCGCGCACACACCGACCTGCCATCCGCACGCCGGAGATGGTACTGCCGGCCACTGCGCATCCCGCCCTGGACAAGGCCGGCCATTACTTCGGCGTGCGGCCAATTCATGTCCCGGTGACCGATGACTTCCGCGCGGACGTGGCTGCCATGACCGCCGCGATCACCCCAAACACCATTCTGCTGGTCGGTTCGGCCCCCTCGTATCCGCAAGGGGTCGTAGATCCCATCCCGGCGCTGGCGCAACTGGCGCAAGCCCGCGGCTTGCTGCTGCACGTGGACGCGTGCGTGGGCGGCATGATGCTGCCCTTCGCCCGTCGTCTAGGCTATCCCATCCCAGCGTTCGATTTCAGCGTGCCTGGCGTCACGTCAATGTCTGTGGACTTGCACAAGTATGGCTACGCAGCCAAAGGCGCTTCGGTGATCCTCTACCGCGGTGCGGACCTGCGCCGCTGCCAGTTCTTCGTGCAAACCAGTTGGCCGGGCGGCATCTACCCATCGCCCACCATGACCGGCACGCGCCCTGGCGGCGCCATCGCCGCAGCGTGGGCCGTGATGAACTACCTGGGCGAAGCCGGCTACATCAACCTGGCCGCCCAGGTGCTGGCGACGGCCGATAAGCTGAAGAAAGCCATTGACGCCATACCCGGCCTGCATGTGCTGGGCCGGCCCGACATGAGCGTCCTCGCGATCGGCTCCGAGCGCCTTGACATTTACGACATCGGCGATGAACTGACGCAGGCCGGCTGGCACCTCGATCGCCAACAGTCGCCGCCCAGCCTGCACATGACCGTCAACATGGCGCACGTCGCCGTGGCCGATCAATTCCTGCACGACCTGGCCCAGGCCGTGCAGCAGGTCAGCCGGCCGAACGCCCGGCGTCGCCTGGCCGCCGGCGGACTGCGCATGGCGCAGAAGGTCATTCATGCCCTGCCGCCGCGGCTGGTAACGCGCCTCACAAGCACGGCCTCGCGGGCGTTGGGTCAGGGCAGCAGCCTGCCCGGGCGCACCGCGCCGATGTACGGCTTGATCGGATCGCTGCCCAGCCAGGACAACGTGGATGACCTGGCGCTCGACCTGCTTGACCAACTGACGCGCCCAAATCTCTCATCCCAAACGAATTGAAAGAGTGCCGTGCCTGATTTCATTTTTTACGCCCATTTTCTGCGCCGCTGGGCCTGGCTGCTTGTCGTCACGCCGTTGCTGTACGGCCTGATTGCCTTTGGTTTGAGTCAGCGCCTGACGCCTGTTTACCAGGCCCAGGCCATGCTCCAGGTTAGCCCCGCGAATCCCAACAGCGCCGACATCAGCGCCATTGCGGCCAGCGAGCGCCTGGCTGCGACCTATGCGCAGATCATCGTGCAGCCCGCGACGTTGGAAGCCACGGCCGCCAGCGTCGGCCTGCGGACCGATACCGGAGCCTGGCCGTTCGCGGTCACGGCCGAGCCAATCCGCGAGACGCAGTTGATTCGCCTGCGCGTCGAAGGCCCTTCGCCAGGCGCAGCGACGCAGGTGGCCGATGCCGTTGCGCAGACCTTCATCGAGGCCAACCGCTCGCGTCAGGTTACGCGTTTTGCCGCATCCAAGACCAACCTGGAGCAGCAGATGGCGGCGCTGGAGACGCAGATCAAACAGGAGGAAGCCGGCAGCGCCAACGCCGACGTCTTGTCACGTTTGCGCCAATCGCTGAGCGCGCTGACCGCCACCTATGAGTCTGTGCGCCTGGCTGAAGCGCAGGCCACAGACAATGTGACGCTCGTCCAGCCCGCGCGTGCCTCCACGCAGGCGCTGCGCCCGCGGCCGCTGTTCAACGCGCTGGCCGCGGCCGTGGTAGGCCTGGCGATGGCGCTAGCCGCGGCCCTGCTGCTCGAGGCGTTGGATGATCGGCTGAACACCACGGAGCGCGTCAGCGCCGCCACCGCGCTGCCGGTCCTGGCTACGGTGGGGCGCAGCCACAGCCTGAACCCCGGCAGCCTTGTGATCACCCAGGCGCCGCACGCGGCCGCAGCCGAAGCCTACCGCATGTTGCGCGCCAATCTGCGCTTTGCCAGCCTCGATCGGCCGCTGCACACGTTCAGTGTGGTCAGCGCCGAGCCGGGCGAGGGCAAGACCACCACGGCCGCCAATCTGGCCGCAGCCCTGGCGCAGGCGGGTCATCGGGTCATCCTGGTGGATGCCGATCTGCGCCGCCCGCGGCTGCACACCCTCTTTGGCGTCAGCAACAACCTCGGCCTGACCACCGCGCTGCTACCTGATGGCGACCCGTTGGCGGCGCATTTGCAGACTACGACGGTGCCTGGCCTGCGGCTGCTGACCAGCGGGCCACAGCCGCCCAATCCAGCGGAGTTGGTTGGCTCCGAGCGCATGACGGCTCTCTTGGCGGAAATGAACACGCTGGCCGATTGGGTCGTACTAGACACCCCGCCGGTGCTGGCAGTGGCGGATGCTGCCCTGTTGGCGCACGCTAGTGATGCGACCCTGCTGGTGGTGGATGCGCAAAGCACGCGGCGCCGTTCCGCGCAGCGCGCCGTCGCCCTGCTGACCGCAGCCGACGCGCATGTCGTGGGTGCGGTGCTCAATCGGCTGCCGCTGTCCACTGGAACCTACGGGCAGTATTACGGCTCAAGCCCCTCCTGACCTTCACGCGAAAAGGTAACTGTGCAGTTCATCAAACGCCCAATCCAGGACTCCCTATGGCGACAGTCTAGCAGTCGGCGCATGCCCTGGCAATCACCGCCCGTGGTCAACCGGCTGGTCTACGCGCTGCTGGCGCTGGTAAGCCTGCCGGCCGCGGGACTGTTGGCCTGGCTTGGCCCGCAATGGGTGTTGGCCGGCGCGACCGTTGTCCTGGGATTGACGGTTGTGGTGTTGACGTGGCCGGCGTCTGGCCTGTGGGTGCTCATCCTGGCCGCAGGCGCCAATCGTTATGAACTGGCGCTCGGCGGCCTCAGCATCTACGCCGAATACCTGGCCCTGGTGCTGGTTGGCGCACTGTTGGCTGTTGATGTTCTGACCGGGCGCCGGCGTTGGCGTTGGCCGCCAACGATATGGCCGCTGCTCGGCTGGCTCGTCTGCGGTCTGGTCGCCTCGCTGATGCACGCGCCCAACACCCTGAACAGCCTAACGCTCTGGACGAAGCTGATCATTGTCGTCAGCATCTACCTTGTCACCGTCAACCTGGCGCAGGCTCGCGCCGCGCAGGCAGTATGGGTGCAGATGATAACGGGCGCGGGAGTAGCAGCGTTCGGCCTTCTGACGGTCGTCGCCTGGCAGCGCTTCCACCTTGACCTGGGCGTCGTCTTCAAGACCGATGGCGGCATCGTGCCTACCGGCAGCCAGTGGGAACCGAACATTTTTGGCTCTTACTGCCTGGCCGTGGCCTTGTTGGCCTTGCCGCTCAGCTTGGCGCCTGGTCGCCAGGGGTGGCGGCCGCGCGCCGCAGCTTGGCTCGCCCTGCTCTTGGGAATGGGCGGCCTCCTCGCCAGCCTGACGCGCACAGCCTGGCTGGGATTTGTCCTGGCCAGCGCATTAGGCCTGGCCGCGTGGGCCTGGCGCCGCCCCTGGAAAGCCCTGGCTGCGATTGCCGGATGTGGCCTTGCCGGCCTCTGCCTGGTTGCGGTCCTCGGCTGGTCAGACATGCGTTTTCTTTTGCCCCAGGTGGACTTGAGCAGCAGCGGCGCGTTGGGTCAGCGCGTGGCGACCTTTGCCAACCTCGCGACCGATGGCAACGTGTGGGTGCGGCAGCAGATTCTGCGTCATGCGCTGAGCGTGTGGCAGGAACACCCCTGGATCGGCTGGGGCATTGGCGCCTACAGCCAGGTCTACTACTATCCAAACGCCAACGCCACGTCCTGGATTCCAAACCTGATCGTCCATCAATTGTACAACACCGGCATTCTCGGTCTCGGCTTCTTTTTGCTGGCGCTGGCGCTGGCGGGCTGGCGCGGCTTCCAGGCGTGGCGTCAGGCGCACGGCCCCACGCGCGCCTGGCTTGGCGGCCTGCTGCTGGCGTTAATCGGCCTATTCGTCGCTTTTCAGGCGACGGAGGCCAGTTGGTTGGCGTACTTCTGGATCTACCTGGGTCTGTTGGAAGTGGCGGCATCCTCCATCCTGGAGAACGCTGCATGAAACCAGCAGCGATTGCCGTGTCTGACCGCGGCCGGCGGGAGAATCAACCTGCGGCGATTGAAATCGCACCTGAGGGGCGTTCCGCCCGGCGTCCACCGGCGTGGACGCAGCGCAGCGCGACCTCCGCCCGCTCTGCGGCGATTGAAATCGCACCTGAGGGGCGTTCCGCCCGGCGTCCACCGGCGTGGACGGGGCGCAGCGCAGCGTTGATCCCTATCCTATTCCTGGCCGCATGCATGCGCGCCGTTGGCTTGACTCGTGGATTGTGGCTGGACGAAATTGCCAACGTCGGCGTGTTGACTCGCCCAGCCGTGATGGCCCTTTTCAATATCGAGATCACCACGGCGCGGTCGCCGCTCTTCTTTGCGCTCTATAGGCCCTGGCTGGCTGTGGCGGGCGACAGCGCATTCGCCGCGCGTTGGCCGGCGCTCCTGTGCGGGGTGCTCAGCGTGGCCTTGATGGGGCGCGTGGGCCGCGCCTGGGCCGGCCCGCGTGCAGGCCTGGCCGCAGCGCTGCTGCTGGCCTTGAATCCACTGCACATCTGGTACAGCCAGGAAGCGTCGTTCTACACCTTTGTGAGCGCGCTGGCGTTGCTGGCGGTGTGGCAGGCCACAACCCCTGCAAACGGCATTCCCCGGCGGCGCCTGTTGTTACTGGCGCTCAGCCTGGCGCTGCTCCTGGCCGCGTCGCTGTGGACGATCTTTCTCGTCGCTGCGCTGGGTCTGTGGGTGCTGATCTGGCGCCGGCGTCAAAGCCGCCTTTTCCTGACCGCGCTGCTTGTGGCGCTGCTGCTGGCCGCGCCCGCGCTGGCCGTCTACCTGCAAGGCGTTGTCGCAGGCTGGTCAACGCCGACCACGCGGCCAGGGCTGCCGCTGGCGCAAATGGCCTACTCGCTGCTGACCCTCAGTTGGGGCTTTGCGGTCGGCCCGCCGCCGGAGGCGCTGCGCCAGGCGTTGGCAGGCGGAACGGGCCTACGTGCGCTGGCGCAGCAGCACCTGGGCTGGCTGCTGTTGGCCGCGGCTCCGTGGTTCCTCCTTCCCCTCGCCGCGCTCCGCAGCCGGCTTTTCCCGCGTCCTCGCCCCCCAACACAACACAATCTCGGAACTCCAATCTCCGGTCTCCAATCTCCGGTCTCCAATCTTGTGTCTCGCCCGGACCTGCCCAGACACGCCTTCCCCGCACTGGTTCTGCTCTGGTTGGGCGTGCCGCTGCTCGGCGCCAATTTGCTCACCTGGTGGGCGCAGACAAACTTCAATGTCAGATATATCTTGTTTGCTCTCCCAGCCCTGCTCCTGGGCATCGCGATGCAGGATCGGCGTTGGGTGGGCGTGGCGGTGGTCCTGTCAACTTTGTTTTGGCTGCGCGGGGTGAGCGATCCGGCCTTTGCGCAGGAAGACCTTCAGCAACCTGTGCAGTTCTTGCAGACCGCCGTGCAGCCCGCGGACCTACTGCTCCTGCGCGCACCGGAGGTCTATTTGTTGGCTCCCCTGGCTTTCTATGGTGCGCCAATTGCCGACGTCGTGTGGTACAATAGCGACACCGCGGCCAGCCAAACGCCCGCGGCCTTCAGCGCCCAACAGACCGCCGGACGCTGCCGCATTTGGCTGTGGTCCGCGCGTGCCTGGCTGGTTGATCGTCACGATGCGCTGCCGGCCGCTCTCACCGCGACCGCAACGCCGGCGGCGACCTGGCGCTGGCCGGGCAGCGAACTGACGCTCTTTCAGCGTGCGCGATGCCCGTAGGAAATGAGACTTCGGAAGTCCCAGGTCGCGGCCGCCGCATCGTTTTCATCAACGCTACCGGCTATTGGGCCGGGGCGGAGGCGATGCTGCTTGACCTGGCGACGCACCTGAATCCGGCGCAGTGGCGGCCGTTGGTGCTGCTGCCGTTTGTCGGGCCATTCAGCCAGGCATTGACGGAGGCGCGCGTGGCGTGGCGCGTGTGGCCGCTGGCTGCGCCGCGCACCCGCCAGGATCTGCGCTCCGCACGCGCGCTGCTGCGCCTGGGGCTGCGTCTGCCGCCGTCGGTGATCAGATTGAGCCGCTGGCTGCGGCAGGAACAGGTCGCCCTGGTACATACCAACAGCAGCGCCGCGCTGGATGGCGCGCTGGCGGCGCGGCTGGCTGGTCTACCGCACGTCTGGCATGTGCGCGAACGCCTGCCGCTCGGCGCTCCCTTGCGCGGCCTCTGGTGCCGGGCCATGTTGAGCCTGTCTGCGGCCGTGGTGGTTAACAGCCGGGCCGTGCGCGGGCAGTGGGGCCACCGCGCCGCCAACCCTCGCCTGCACATCGTGCCCGATGGGCTAGATCTGGCAGCATTCGCGCCGCGACGTGCGGCGGCCGTGGTGCGCGCCGAACTGGGGCTGGGTGATGGGCCGGTGATCGGCATGGTCGGGCGCATCAACCCGATCAAGGGGCAGTCCGTATTCCTGGACGCGGCCGCGCGGCTGTGCGCCGATTTCCCCGCCGCGCGCTTCGTGCTCGTGGGCGGCGCGCTGCCGGCCTATGAACCGCTGCGCCAGGCCCTGTTCGCGCAGGCCAACGCGGGGCCTTTGGCTGGCCGCGTGACCTTTACCGATGAAGTGTCCCGCGCGCAGGTGCCGGAAATCATGCAGGTCTTCGATGTGCTGGCCGTGCCGACCACCACCATGGAAGGCTTTGGCCTGGTCGTCCTGGAAGGCATGGCATTGGGGCTGCCGGTGGTGGCGACATTGGGCGGGCCGGAGGATCTGATCGTAGAAGGTGAAACCGGCTGCCTGGTTTCAGCCGGCGACGCCGCAGCATTGACGACTGCGCTGGCGCGCCTGTTGCGCGACCCGGCTCAGGCCCAACGCCTGGGGAAAGCTGGCCGCGCGCGCGCGGCCAGTCAGTTCACCCTGGCGCAGCACGTGCAGCGCATCGAGGCAATCTATGCCGCGGTGATAAAACCCATTGGAGACAGTTAGGATAAGCGAATGAGAATTGCACTGATGGGGGGCCGGGGTATCCCCGCGAACTACGGCGGCTTCGAGACGATGATGGAGGAACTGAGCGCCCGCCTGGCCGCGCGCGGCCATGAGGTGACGGTCTACTGCCGCGTGCCGCACATTCAGTATGTGGGCAACCGCTACCGCGGCGTGCGCCTGGTCAAGCTGCCAACCGTGCGCCACAAGCACCTGGACACCATCATCCACACCACGCTGAGCGCAGTGCATGCGCTGGGTCAGCGTTATGACCTGGTGCTGATGGTCATCGCAGGCAACAGCGTGGTGAGCTGGATTCCGCGTCTGGTCGGACAGAAGGTCATCCTGCACGTGGACGGCCTGGATTGGCGGCGGGCCAAATGGGGCGCATGGGCGGCTCGCTACATCCAGGCGGCCGAACACCTGGCGCTGCGCCTGCCCAACGCCTTCATCACCGATTCGCACGTGGTTTCGGCCTACTATCAAAATCGGTTTGAGCGCGCGCCAGCCGCGGTCATCGCCTATGGCGCAGACATCGGCCGCCTGCCGCCTGGTGAGACCTTGAGCCGCTTCGGGCTGGAGCCGCGGCGTTATGTGCTGTTTGTCGGACGGCTGGTGCCTGAAAACTGCGTCCACCACCTGGTGGAGGCTTGCCAGGGCATGGACAGCGGCTATCGCTGCGTGGTGGTGGGCGACGCGCCGTACCAGGCCGATTACATTGCGCACCTGCACCGGCTGGCCGGACCGAGCACCCTGTTCACCGGTTATGTCTTTGGCCAGGGCTATCGGGAGCTGTGCAGCAACGCCTATCTGTTCGTCGAGCCATCGGAGGTTGGCGGCACGCACCCCGCTCTGCTGGAAGCCATGGCGTTGGGCAACTGTGTGGTGGCCAACGGGATCCCCGAAAATCGAGAAGCGTTAGGCGACGCCGGGCTGGTTTACGATGGGCGGCTGGGCAGCGCCGGCCTGAAGCCTGTGCTCGATCATCTGCTGGCATCACCGCACACCGTGGATACCTACCGCGCCCGCGCCCTGGCCCACGCCGACGCGCACTACCGCTGGGAACAGATCACCGATCGCTATGAAGAGCTGTTCGCGCGAATTCTGCGAGCCGCGTAGCGAAAGCGCATGTCAAATCCGTCGGTCAACCACCTCATTGGCCTGCACCGTGTCCGTCGTGCGCGAACGATGAAGGCCGCGGCGGCCACGCTGTACATCCTGTGCATCCTGCTGGCTGCATGTGACATGCCGACGCCCCAGCTCCAAGACCCTACGCCCACGCTGCCCAATCCGAGCACGGCCACGCCCACGCCAGGAAACGCCAGCACGGACAGCGGTTGGCAACCCCTCTTCACCGGCGCGGAAGTGCGCAGAAATCTGGGCAATGCGGCGCGTCTGGCCCTGCGCCTTGATCCGGCAGCCGTGACCTTTACCGTCGCCTTCAACGCCAATCCCAACCAGATGCAGACCGTGGGGGCCTGGCTGAGCGAACAAGCGGCCCTGGCGGCCGTCAACTGCGGTTTCTATCTGACGACCGACCAGGGCGAAAATCGCCATATTGGCCTGCTGGTCGGGCCGGATGGCGCGCTGTCGCCGCTGCGCAGCGGCTGGGGCGGTGTGCTGCTGGTGCGCGGCCATAAGGCCAGCCTGGCCGTCGCGCCCAGCAGCCTCAGCGGCGATCTGCGCTTGGGCTTGCAGGGCTGGCCCATGCTCGTGCGCAGCGGCAAACCGGCGCCTGGCTTGAATGACAGCGACGCTGCGGCCCGCACCGCGGCCGCGGTGGACAACCAGGGGCGCATCATTTTCATCGCCGACGTGACGTCATCTACCCTGGCCGAGTTTGCGCGCTTCCTGGCTGCGTCCGACTTGCAGATCGCGCAGGCCGTCAACCTGGACGGCGGCTCCTCCACCGGCCTGCGCTACCGGGCCACCCTCAATGACCCCGCCGCGGGGTATGACAGCTTCTTCGTGCCGTGCGCGGTGCTCATCAAGTAATTCCGGTCTGAGATTTTGTGCGGACTGACGATGGTCGTGCGGCTACTCTATGCGGCGAAATTTCAATAATTCTACACCTTGACTTATAGTTATATTGAATATAAAATGTAATCAGGTTCATACTTTCATCGAAGCCTTGAGGTAATGAAATGGAAAAGACCATCTATAAACGTGCGGTCATAGACGAGATCGCCCGCTACTTGCACACTGATGACATCATCGTTCTCCACGGTGCACGGCAGGTCGGCAAGACTTCGATCATGATCTATCTTCAACGCCAGTTGATGGCGCAAGACGAACAAACGATTTATCTCGATCTGGAGGACAGCCGTCTAACCACCATCTTGGACCGGGGAGTCGAGGAATTCTTGCGGTATTTGCAGGAGGAGGGCGCAGACCTCACTGAGCAAAGTCAAAAAGGTCGCAAACTGTTTGTGTTGGTAGACGAAATCCAGTATCTTTCCAACCCTTCTTCTTTCATGAAACTCATCGCAGACCACCACACCACGATCAAACTGATCGTGTCGGGGTCTTCCAGCTTCGAGATGAAGAGCAAGTTCCGCGACTCGCTGGTGGGTCGGACCGTGGATTTTGTGATTTATCCGCTCTCCTTTCGCGAGTTATTGCACTTTCGCGGGATTTCTTTCATTCCCAGCCCATCCTACACGGAGAAAAAGACATTGGAGCTTCAATCGCTCTACGTCGAGTATGCCCTGTATGGCGGTTATCCCAAAATCGTGCTGACGCCTGATGCGAGCATGAAGGAGCGATACCTGCAGCAGATCATAGACACGTACGTCCGCAAAGACATTCGCGATCTTGCTGACATTCGAGATGTTTCCAAATTCAATCGCCTGCTGGAAGTCCTGGCCGCGCAAAGCGGCAACCTGCTCAACATTGCTGAACTCTCCAACACCTGCGATCTGTCCCGCCCCACCATCGAGCGCTATCTGTTTCTCCTGGAACAGACCTATGTCGTCAAGATCGTACGACCCTACAGCCGCAATCTACGCGCCGAGCTTTTCAAGACCCCCAAGATTTTCATCTGCGACACCGGTCTGATGCAGATGCTTTGGCTGAAGCGGCTGCAGCGAGAGGTGCTCGGTCCGGTTTTTGAAACCAGTGTGTTTGCCGAACTGCTCAAACTGTATGGGGCCAATGAGGTGGCTTATTGGCGAACGGCGGACAAAAAAGAGATAGATTTCATCGTTCAGCGCCCTTTGGCGCCCCTGGCGTTGGAGGCCAAGCTGACCTTTCCGCGCGCGATCCCACCTGCGCTCAAGAGCTTTGCGCAGGCTGGTGATTCCGCTCTCGAGGCCTACCGGGTTGTGGGGCTGTACGGCATACCGGCAGGCGGCCGCATGATCTACCCCTGGCAGTTAGCAAACGCTGACGGCGTCCGGTAGGGCTGGCTGGCGCTCGTTCGCACTTGCCCTCGCTCGCTGCCTGGGGTACAATCAGCACGCGTCGCGAACAACCATGTTTGCGAGAGCTGCCTCCCGCCCACATTTGCCCAGAAAGGCTCAAAAACTGATGACAACCCTGAAGATTGGCGACCCGGCCCCTGATTTTGTCTTGCCCAGCGACAGCGGCGACACCGTGCGCCTGGCTGATTATCGCGGCAAGCGCGTCGTGCTCTACTTCTACCCGAAAGATGACACCCCGGGCTGTACGGCCCAGGCGTGCGGCTTCCGCGATGCGTACCTGCAGATCGAAGAGAAGAATGCTGTCGTGTTGGGCATCAGCCCGGATGGCGTCAAGTCACACACCAAGTTCAAGACCAAGTTCAATCTCCCCTTCCGCCTGCTGGCCGACGAAGATCACGCGGTCACGGAGGCCTATGGCGCCTGGGGCGAAAAGTCGCTGTACGGCAAAAAGTACATGGGCGTCATTCGCAGTCACGTCGTGATTGATGAAAAGGGTAACCTGGCCGATATTCAGATCAAGGTCAGTCCCACAGACAGCGTGGAAAAGGCGCTGCAAGCCTTGATGTGAACATCGCTTCAACGCAAGGGCGCGAAGCTGCCGAGGCGCAAGGCCGTGCTCCTCGCCGTCGGCGCGCTAGCGCCGGATAGGTTCGGCAGTCCAAAGGATGCCGGACCTCGACTTTTCGAGGTGTTGTTTGTCAAATCGTTGGGGAGGGGAGGCAGTAGATGAAGCAACGGTGGTTCGTTGTGTGCTTGATGGTGGTGTTGGCGCTGCCGGCGGTGGCCCTGGCCGCGCCGCCTGATGTGACCCCAGCGGGTGCGCTCACGCTCCCGCCCGATCCCCCAGCGCGCTTTCACGTCAACGTCGTCGTACAGTCGGTGCAGGATTTCGCCGACCTGGCGCGACGGCTGCCGACCTACGATGAAGCCTTCGAGGCGGGAAAGACCACGTTGAACCTGACGCAGGCTGAAATTGACGGCCTGCGCGAGCTGGGTTACACCGTGGACGTGCTGGGCGCAGCGCCGGCGCAGCCGGACGCATGGCCGAGCTGCTATTCGAAGCTGGCAGATCTCAACAGTTGGCTGGTGAGCTACGCGGCCGCCAATCCAAACCTGGTCGAACTGAGCACTTACGGCAGCAGTTGGTGTCTGGCGCACGGCGGCTGCACCAATGCCGGCGGCCAGACGATTGCCGGTTACTCCTTGCAGGTGGCGCGCATTACCAACGAACTGGGCGCGCCCACGAAAGGGGGCCGTTTCTTCATTGACGGCGGTCTACACGCCCGCGAACTGCCCGGCCCAGAGTTGATGAAGACCTTCATCCAGACCCTGGTCAGCGGCTATGGCGTGGATCCGAACATCACCTGGCTGCTGGATAACCGCGAGATCTATGTCGTGCTGGAGAGCAACCCCGACGGCCGCCGGATGGTGGAGCTGGGCACCGAACCACCCTACAACAGCAGTCCGTGGTATTGGCGCAAGAACACCAACAACAGCGCGGCCGGTTCTGGCAGCTGCTCGTGGCCGCCCAACGCCTACAGCCACTATGGCATTGACCTCAATCGCAACCACGTGTTCAAATGGGATGTGGCCGGCGGCGGGTCCACCGCCGCATGCGACCAGACCTATCGCGGCGTTGCCCCTGGCTCCGAGCCGGAGATTCAGGCGTACGAAACCCTGGTGCGCAGCCTGATCCCCGATCAGCGCGGGCCGGGCGACACCGATCCCGCGCCGGCCACCACGACCGGCA
>CAZEPA010000051.1:0-13144 GCA_964513955.1 uncultured Anaerolineae bacterium
AGTCGCGCAATATCCTCTTTGACCTTCTCTAGCGCCAACGTGTGCCCGGCCGCCGACGAAACCAGGGCATGAGAAAACAACTCCACTAGAAGCCGGTTGTGTGAGTATTTAATCCATCCACTGGTGACACTGTCGAAATACTTTAGCGCGTTTCTTGTATGAGTCCAAAATCCACGTTGTAGGGCGTTAGCGCTGGCGTCGCCGTAGCGCACTTCGCAGATATAGTCCCCTTCAACATCGAAAAAGCGGTACACAGGATGCTTTCTTCCCCGTCCGTCTTCCTCCCTCGAAATGCGAACGACATTTTGAATCGCTCGATCATAGTCGAAAACAAGAATGTTGCAGATTTGACGCTTCTCGTCATAGATCAGCGGCAGCACATTCATGTTTCGGAATTCCGAAAAAGCGGGGTCCTGCAAGACCTTCTGCACAGCAGCTTGGCCCGAAACAACTGCTCCTTCCGCTTCTAAACGCGGGAACATACGCCAGTGTCTATCGGTGGAAAGTTGCAGCGGACCATCTCCGTATGCCTTGAGGCTCACCGGAAACTCAACTTTGGTAAGCTCATTGGTGATCTTGATGTCTTCCTCTTGCGACTTCGCACGAAAAAGGTCCTTGCCGACATGAATAGATCTGAAATCATACATGTATTGATTGATGAACTCGGCAATTGCAATCTCGGCTAGATCTCCATGTGTCTTGTTCCCAATGAGGCGCATCGTAAAAATGTTGCTCAGCGTGGTTATGATCAATTCTGGATGTTTGCTTATGAGTAGCTTCAAACGACTGGTAAAGTCTTTATACGGTTCATGATTGCTCATACGATGTCATTTCCATTTTTCGACCTACTGCATACACGACCACTCTACACCCGAATGATGCGCCCAAACAAGTGAGCCGTCAAGAATCTACATCAGGTTGCGCCTTCGATTTCCAGGCGACGTGTGGAAAAAGACGCCGATCCACCTGCGCCGTCAGGTCCGGCTCGGTCGCGGTTGGCTGCGCGGCGCTGAGGTCCATCAGGTGCTGGTGCAGCGCGTGCGCCTGGCGTCGAAAGGCGGCCAGGTCAACCCCCATACACAGCGGCGGCAGCCAATCGAGGCGATTAAGGCCGCGGCGCAGCAGTTTGATCGCGCCGGCCCACTTGCCTTGCTCGATTTGGTGCAGCGCCACGCCCACCTGCAAGATGCCCTGGTACAGTTCGCGCACCGGTCGAGGTTCCTCTCGCCACGCGCCTTCCAGCAGCTCGTGCTGTTCCCAGTAGTGCCCTGCGTTGAAGGCCTCGAAGCCTTCCACGGCAACGGTAGAAGGCGGCGCGTCCCACCCCTCTACGTACCGCGGCGGCTTTTCCAGGCAGCGCTTGACCAGCGCAGGAAGCTGCTCCATGAAATGCGACTTGGCCCAGGCGTGATCACAGCCAGCCTGGCGCGCAGCGCGCAGCGCGTCTGTGTCCACGTGACTCCCGAAAGCCACAATCGGAATGAGTCGCGTGTGCGGTAGATTCTTGGCTCGACGCACCACGTCTTGCCAGTCGTCCGGCGCGCGCAGGTCAATCAACACCAGCGCGGGCCAGCGCTCCAGCGCCTCCCACAACGCTGCGGCTGAATCCACCAGGTCGGGCAGGCCGCCCAGGGCGCGAATCACATCGGTCACGCGCACGCTGAAGAACAAATCTGGGATGTAAGCGGCGACCCGGCGCGGCGCTTCGGCGGACACGAGCGCATCAACCTGACTCGGCAGCGCGCCTGCGGCTGTGCTCATTCGAGGTTGCCATCCTGGCGCGCGGTGATACGATAGCCGCAAAAGGTTTCCCCGCGCAGAATGTGGTGCTCGCGCGCGACCGTCGCCTCCGGCAGTACGGCCTGAATAAACTCAATCTCGGAGCCGCATGCCTGCTGAAAACGCCGCGCCACGTTGTGTACGGCGCAGTTGAACTCACGCAGGAGGAAGGTTTCAGCGTCCACCTGTTCCCATTCGGTGAGATAGCCATCTTCATCCAGAATCGCGGCCAGCTCGGCCACGCGTCCTGCCAGCGTGGACTTGGGCTGCATGCGCAGCTGCGCCTGACGGATGCGGCGCTGGCCCCGGCGCTGAAAAATGGCCTCCAGGTGCTCTGTCCCGTCGAGCATCTCGATATAGCCCAACAGTTCGTTGGTTAGCTGACTGTACGTCTTGGGGAAAAGATCATTGGCCTGCTCGCTGAGCCGGTAGACATTGCTCGGCCGGCCCATGCCGCGCTGCACGGTCTCATAGCGTACCAGACCATCGCGCTCCAACAGGTTTAGGTGGCGGCGTACGCCCATCGGCGTCATTGCCAGCCGCTCTGCCAGATCATTGGCGGTCATCTGACCCTGTTTCTTAAGCGTCACCAGGATCGTGTGACGGGTAGATTGTTCATTCTCCACGGTTTTCAACACCGGTTGTTCACGCCCATCCATGGGGCTATTCCTTCATTGCGATAAAATAGGATGTCGCGTCACGCACACCTGCGCGACCGGCGGCATGGCAGCGATTATAGCACGCAGCCATGTCGTTGTAAACTTCACAAAAGCGTAATCCAGCGTATAATAGCAGCCCTATCCGATACGTTCGCACGAGGTACAACGATGAAACGACAGTCTCTCGATCCACGCGCGGCTTCCCTCACCGCGGTCATGATTGCCGTCGTCTATGTTCTGACCCGCCTGGTCCAGATTCCTATCGGCACCCAGGGATTCGTCCACCTGGGCGATGCCGCGATCTACTTTGCCGCGTTTGCCTTTGGCCCCTGGGTCGCAGCCGTGGCCGGCGGCCTGGGCACAGCGCTGGTTGACGCCACGACTGGCTATGCGCAGTGGGCTGTCTTCTCCCTGCTGATCCACGGCAGCCAGGGCTTCGTGGCCGGCCTGATCACTCAACGCATCGCGGGCTTGCGCGGACAATTCATCGCCGTCATCAGCGGCGGCTTGATCGTCATCGCAGGTTATTTCCTCGCGGGCATCGTGCTTACCGGCATGGGCCAGGCCATTTCCGGTGTTCTGCCCAATGTGCTGCAGGCGCTAAGCGGCGGCGTGGTGGGCATTCCCCTCTTCAGCGCGGTGCTGCGCGCCTATCCGCCGCTGGCACAGTGGCGCGCCGCCGGACGCTGGTCCGAATAAGATGAATCTCCTGGCCGATCGCCGACCGGGGCTGCTATGAACGAGGCCTACGACGTGCGCATCACCGGCTTGCGCTACGCCTATCCCGGCCTCAGCGGCTGGGCGCTCGATTCGATTGACCTGGAGATCCGCGCCGGCGAGTGGCTGGCCCTGCTCGGCGCCAACGCCAGCGGCAAGACCACCCTCTGCCGCGCGCTCGTCAGCCTGGCGCCGCACCTGACCGGCGGACGCTTTCAGGGGCAGGTGTTGATCGGCGGTAAAGACACCCGCCAGCATCCGCCTTCCGACCTGATAGGAGTCGTCGGTTTGACCTTTCAGAACCCCGAAAGCCAGCTCTTCAACCCGAGCGTCGAAACCGAGATCGTCTGGGGGCTGGAGGCCCTGGGCCTGTCGCGCGCCCTCATCGCCGACCGTCTCGAATGGGCTTTGCACACCTTTGACCTGGCGGGTCTGCGCACACAGTCGCCCGAACGCCTCTCCGGCGGGCAGCAGCGGCGCCTGGCCCTGGCCGCCGTCCTGGCGATGCAGCCCTCGCTGCTGGTGCTCGATGCGCCACTGGGCGGCCTTGATCCGCAGGGCCGCAGTGAGGTGTTGACCACGCTGCAGCAGCTGCGGCAGCAGCGCCACATCACGGTTGTGGTGGCCGAGGCCGATGACCCAGGTATCATCCGGTTCGCCGACCGTGTGGCCACGCTGCACCGCGGGCGGCTGGTTTCTGTTCGCCCTGCGTCCAACGCCCGCGAGGACATAGCTCTTGTGGCTCATCCAACAATGCCGGTGTACGAAGCTGACGCGCAGCCGCCGCTTGCGCCCGGTTCGCCGCGCGCCGCGGCCATTACCCTGGAGCATCTTAGCTTCGCCTATGATCCCGGCCAACCGGTACTGCAAGACCTTGACCTGACCATCGCGGCCGGCGAGTTCGTGGCCCTGGTGGGCGCGAACGGGTCCGGCAAGACCACCCTCGCCAAACACCTGATCGGCCTGCTGCGCCCATCGCGTGGCCGCCTCCTGATCCAGGGTCAAGATAGCGCGCAGCAGAGCGTGGGCGCACTGGCGCGACAGGTTGGCTTTCTGTTTCAGAATCCAGAGCGCCAGATCTTCAGCGCGACCGTGACGGATGAAGTCGCCTTCGGCCCACGCAACCTGGGTTTGCCGGCAGACGCGGTCGGTCGGCGGGTCGCGCAGGCGCTGGCGCGCTTCGAGCTGACGGAACTTGCGTCGCAGCCGCCGGCCGTGCTCAGCTTTACGCAGCGCCGGCGCGTCACCCTGGCAGCCGTGGCCGCGCTGGAGACCCCCATCTTGGCGCTGGATGAACCGACGGTTGGCCTGGATGCCGAGGCCCGCGCGGGATTGCTGGCCTGGATGCACGAACGCCATGCGCAGGGGGTTACGCTGGTGCTGGTGACGCACGACCTGGCGTTGGTGGCTGGCCACGCGCAGCGCGTGCTGGTGATGCAAAACGGCCGGCTGGTAGCCGCAGGACCGCCAGACGTTGTCCTCAGGGAGCATGCTCTGCTCGCTCAGGCCGGCCTGACGGCTCCCTCGGAGCAACCCGATGCGCTTTGACCTGTATGTACCGGGAGATTCGTGGCTGCACCGGCTCGATCCGCGCAGCAAGTTGCTTCTCGTGGGCGTGCTGCTCGGGATGGCGCTGCTGCTCAAACACCTGGCGCTGCTGGCCGGCCTGCTGCTGCTCACGCACCTGCTACTGCGTGGGGCCGGAGTGCCGTGGCGAGCCTTGCGCTGGCTGTGGGCGCGCATGGCGCCGCTCACGCTTTTCATCCTGCTGCTGCAGCCGATCTTCGCCAGCGGCGGCGGCGCCGTGCTGCTGCACGTGGGGCCGCTCGTCATCACCAGCGGCGGCGTGCTTGATGGGATCAGCTTCGCCCTGCGTGCGAATGTCATGGCCTTCGCCGCGTCGTTCTTACTCTACGTCACCGAGGCGCAGGCGCTTGTGCGAGGACTGGTGCGGATGGGACTGCCGTTCGAGTATGGGTTGACCTTCAGTCTGGCCCTGCGTTACCTGCCCACCACGTACGGCCTATGGGTGAGCATCGTCGAAGCGCAGCAGGCGCGCGGCTGGACGCCAGAGCGCCAGGGCTTGGCGGCGCGCTTGGCGGCTTACCGGCCGGTGCTGGTGGCAGTCATCATTGCCGCGCTGCGTCTGAGCAACGATGTAGGCCTGGCGCTGGCCGCACGCGGCTTCGGCGCGCCGATCCCGCGCAGCGTTTGGCGCGACATTCACTTCACCACCAGGGATGCGGCGATCAGTGTGCTGGTCAGCGTACTCTTTGGGCTGTTTCTGGCCGCCCGTTTCCTGCTCGGCTGGGGCGCCACAGCGTGGTAGGTTGGAGATTAAAGATTGAAGACTGGAGATCGGGGAGTAAGGGAGGACACGCCGATGAAGAGCCGCATACGAGAAATCGGGCAACTGCTCAAGGCAACTTTCGCGGCCTGGAGCCGCCATCACTGCAGCCGCATGGCCGCGGCGCTGGCCTACTACACGGTTTTTGCCGCGGCGCCCTTATTGGTCATTGCGATTGGCGTGGCCGGGCTGGCGCTGGGAACGCAGGCCGCGCAGGGCCAAATCGTTGCGCAGATCGAAGGCCTGATCGGCCATGACAGCGCCAGTCTGATCCAAACGCTCATCTTGAACGCCAGCGAGCCTCGCGCCAACCGCGCGGCGACGATCTTTGGCGTCGTCACGCTGATCCTCGGCGCTTCCGGCCTCTTTGCTGAGCTGCAGGCCGCGCTCAACCTGATTTGGGAGACCTCGGCCGCGCCAAACCGCGGTCTGCTCGACCTGCTCATCAATCGCCTGTTCGCGATGGCCCTGGTGCTTGGGCTGGGCGGACTTTTGATCGCCTCGCTCGTCCTCACCAGCGCGTTAGCCGCGCTCGATCGCATGGTAGCCAGCCTGACGCCGAGCACGTTAGTGTTGAGCCAGTGGCTTAACCAGGCGGCGACCGTGGCGCTGACCGCCCTACTGTTTGGCGTTATCTTCAAGGTGCTGCCTCGCGCCAGAGTACCGTGGCGCATGGTGTGGCCGGGCGCCATCCTCACAGCCCTGCTGTTCGCGGTGGGGCGTTATGTCATTGGCCTGTACCTATCGCGGGCCTCGATCACGTCCAGCTTTGGCGCGGCCGGTTCGGTGGTCACGCTCCTCCTCTGGGTCTACTACTCCGCGCAGGTCTTCTTTCTGGGCGCCGAGTTTACGCAGGTCTACGCGCAGCGCCAGAAAAGTTGATTGTCAGAATCTGTTCCGCCAGCGCTTGGGGCGGTTGAAACCGCGATGACCATGGCCAAGTCGGCGGCCGCCGACTAGCAACAGCCTCCGTGGTGTTACTCTTTCGGCTTATGTCCCTGCTGGCTCCCCCAGAAAGCATCGGCCTCGGAGCGCCGCTGGGCGCGCAGCGCCGCGGTCATCTCCCATTCTTCGCGATGACGCACATAGTAGAGCAGCGCCGGAACACCGAGGATGACGGCCAGTTGCACGATGTAAATCAGCAGCAGGAGCGTTTCATGCCCGCTGGTGTAATCGGGCACGACCGCGGCTTCGATAGGACGCGGCACCTGCGTCAATTGATAACGGCCCGCCACGGGCGCGGTGAAGCTCATGATGGGCCGACCGGGCGCGAACGGCGTGTCATAGAGCGCCATGCCGCGCGTGATAAACGACACTGGCTGTGACTGTCCCGTGTCCAGTGACTTGACCGCCAGCCAGGGCGAGCCGCCAGCCTCGATCATGAGATCGGTGGATGCCAGGAGGTCAATGTCCGCCAGGTAGAGCGCGTAACGACCGGCCGCCAGGGTCACGGTCGTGGGGGATTGGCTGAGCTGAAACGAGATGACCTCCGCGCGATGAACCTGGCGGATGATGCCGAGTTTGTCGGGCAGGTAGAGGAACGGCGCGCCGAGAACCTTCACCATGCTGCCGAGGGACCAGGCGACGACGCAGAGCAGCCCAAGCACCACGACGCCGATCACGATGGCGCGCACCGTTGTGGGACGATACGTTGATTCAAACATGAATGATCTTGCCTTCCAGGAACGGTGGATGGGGTGGTTCAACCTGCCGCAGGTAATTCCCATGGGGTGGGCGCACCACGGCGGATGACAATGGTGCGCAAGGCGCGGGTCGGCCTGTGCGGCGGGGGGCGCGACAATCCGGCAGTTTGCACCTCAAGGCTGCTTTCAAGTGACAGACCGGTAGTAGCGGTCGCCTTGCGCGACGAAGCCCATGCGCTCCAGATAACGCCGATGGGCCTCCGTGCCCCCCGTGGCGCAGAGACGCGCGATGCCCTGGGCGCGCAAGCGGGGCGCCTGCTGCGCAAACAGAAACAGTCCGGGCTTCAAGTCACGGTAGCCAGGCGCCACATAATCGAGCAGCACGTTCATGTCGCCAGGCTCGCCGGCCCGGCCGATGAAAAGACCCACCGGCACCATGTCACGCAGGACAAACAGAATGAGATCGGCCGCGCGCGGCGTGTAGTCAAAATTAGGAAAGAACTGCTGGATGTCCTGGGTGTGGAAACGCAAGAAGGCGGGCAGGTACTTGGATTCTGCGGTGACCTCTAACAGGGCGAAATACGCCCGCGCCCGCGCCATCTCGATCAAGTAGTACAGATCAATCAAGACGATGAGGGCGTTGAGCACCGCCACGGGATAGGCATGAATCAGCACGCCATAGACCGTAAAAACCGCCGCACCGATCAGGTTGACTACACGCAAGCGCAAGACAGAGCGCATCGTGAGCGAAATTGCCACGACGATCGAAGCCACATAGCCAACCATCTCATAGATGGTTTGTAGTTCCATCACATCCCTCCCCCTTCACATCCCGCGATCACATCGAAATAGAGCCTTTGCGGAAGTCGGTCTTGCCCAAGATGGCGTTGACCAGAACAGGGCGCCCGACCGCGGCTGCGCGCGCCTGCGCCAACGTCTCGGCCGCCAGCTCCGGATCGTCGAGCTTGAAGCCAGCCGCGCCCAGCCCCTCTACTACACGATGATAGTCGGTTTGCGCCAGCACGGTGGCGACGTCGCTGTGCAGCATCTCCACCTGCTCGCGTGCAATCTGCGTCCAGCCGCCATCGTTGCCCACGACGGCCAGCACCGCCACGCCGTGACGCACCAGGGTGTCGAACTCCATCAGGCTAAAGCCGGCCGCGCCGTCGCCATAGAGCAGCCAGACATCAGCCGCGGGCCGGCACAGCTTGGCGGCCAGGGCAAACCCCGCGCCCACACCCAGCGTGCCGAATGGGCCAGGGTCCAGCCAGGTCAGCGGGCCGGGCGGCTGCACGATGTAAGAGGCCGTCGCGACAAAGTCGCCGCCGTCAGCCACGATGATGCTGTCCGGGCCAAGCGCGGCGTTGATCTCCCGGCAGAGATGCAGTGGGTTGATCGCCGCGGACGGCGCCTGCGCCTGCACGGCAATCTCCGCGTTGCGCTCACGATCGCGCGCCTGCAGCTGCGCCAGCCAGGGCGCCCAGCGTTCACCGTCAACATGCTGTGCGGCCAACTGCCGCAGGAACGCGCCTGGATCGGCCAGAATGCCAATGTCAGGGCGACGGTTCTTGGTCAAGTCCTGGCGGCTGAGGTTGACGGAGATGTAGTGCGCGCGACGGCTGATTTGGTTGCCATAGTCCAGGCGGAAGTCGCAAGGCACACCCGCCAGCAGCACCAGGTCCGCCTCTTTGAGGGCAGCGCGGCGCTGGTGACGGGTGTGCAACGGGTGGTCGCGGCCCAGCAGGCCGCGCGCCATGCCGGACAGGTAGACCGGCGCGCCGATGGCGGTAAGCGCCTGCGCCAGGGACGCGGCCTGATCGGGCTGCAGCAGGGCCTGGCTGCCGACCAGGATCACCGGGCGCTGTGCCCGCTGCAGCTTGGCCGCCACCTGCGCGACCTGGGCCGCTGTCGGCAGCGCTGGCTCAACGCGCACACGCGGGGTCGGGAGGGGCTGCTGACTGTCGGCAAAGAGGCGGTTGACATGCCAGCGCAGATAGGCCTGCACCACGCGGGCGCCAACGCTGCGGCCGCCGCGTGAGGCACCATATAGATTGCGCACCACCGGCTCCGCGTAGAGCAGATCCACGGGACATTCGACAAATACCGGGCCGGGGACACCCGTCTGCGCCTGCCGAAAAGCCTCGTTCAAGGCCGGCCCCACGTCGCGTACGCGGCGCACCGCGGCCGACCACTTGACCACCGTGCGAAACAGCGACACCTGGTCAATGTCTTGCAGCGCGCCGCGACCCTTCAGCGCGGTCGGCGCGGCGCCGCCGATCAACACCACGGGCGACTGCGCCATTTGCGCGTTCTTGACCGCGGTCAGCGTGTTGGTGACGCCCGGCCCGGCCGTGACCGCGGCCACGCCGGGGATGCCGGTCAGGCGCGCGGTGGCATCCGCGGCAAAGACCGCGGTCGCCTCGTGGCGCACATCCACCACGCGGATGCCCCGCTGCTGCGCGGCCACCAGGATGGGCGAGATGTGCCCGCCGACCAGCGTATATAGAAAGGTTACGCCCTGCGCCTTGAGCGCAGCGGCTACGATTTGCCCGCCGTCCATTGTCTCCCCTGTCCTATTTGCCAGTGCCCTGGCGTGAATGGCATGAAGCGGTTCGCGGGAGCTAAGCATTCCGAGGAATCAGCAGGACGCAGATCGACGCTGGCTGCGCACGCAGATTGCGGCATTTTGCCTGACAGCCCATGCAGAGCCTACGGCAACGGCCGCAGCACGCGCCACGTTGAGTTCCTTCTTTGATCCGATCCGCATTTTTCTGCGTGCATCTGCGTTCAACTCCAGAACCTCGTGAACGATTGTGTTCATTCTAGCACACATCGCAGAGGCTGACAATCGGGCTGAAAACTGGCACATGCTTGGGGTTTTGGCCGGCCTGTGGTAAGATGGTCTCGGTGTATCTGAAGGAAGTTGGGTGATTATGACAACTCCGATCATGAAGTATGATGAGCCTAGCGACACCCTATACGTTTCGTTTTCACCGGGTGAGAAAGCTACCGGAATCGAGCTCAATGAGAGTTTTTTACTGCGGGTCAATAAAGTGGAACGCCGGGCGGTGGGCTTGACCATCTTCAACTATTCTTTTCTGGCCCAACAGACTGAGGCAGGCTTGCGCAGCTTTCCACTGACAGGATTGAGCGCATTGTCTGCAGAACTGCGCGAGTTGGCCTTGGAGATACTGCGAAGACCGCCAGTCAAGGAACTGCTGGCCGTGTCTGTGTACACGCCTTCCATCGCAGAGAGTATTCCCATCGCATCGGTCATCGTTGATGCGAGAGAACCCGCATGACAACATCGGCCGCGTGAGGCGTGATGAAGACTTGCCGTTGCTCCTGCATGCGACAGTGGCGGCTGTATCAAGTGAAGGGAACAATCGCTTATGCAAATCGGAAGACTCTTCAGAACGATGATGACGTTGATTTGTATTGGCTTACTCGCTTTTCCCGCTGGTCGCACCATTGGATACACAGCAAATGCTCCTATACCGCCTGCAGAAGGCGGAGAATGGTTCGACGATTTCAATTACGCTAGCGGGGCTGTGATAAGCAGGATGGATGTGCGCAACGGTCATCTCATGCTCGCCTCGGAAGAACGCCTCTCTTGGGAGCAAACCTACACGGAGCATTTTGCTCCAGGAAGTTTTCAGCATACAGAGGCTATCTCCGATTCTGTGAGATTGGCACGCGTCGGCGGCGCAGGATCATTCTTTGCGAGCGGCATTTACACGTCTTCCGTTTTCGCAGCTGGGCCAGCCGTGACATGGTTCTATGAAGAATGGGCCCATTCAGGGGAATCGGGTCATGCCGTTTCCATTTCTTTTCGCTCTGGTGAGACACCGCTTCCCGACGAAACCTGGAGTGATTGGGTAGAACCACCAGGTGAATGTTCTTGGGCACCATGGCAGATCTATTTGGACCGATGGGAATGCAAGTTCTTTGACATGTCCATGATCTCAAGCAGTCATTATCTTCAGTATCGTGCATCTTTTAATGTTTCGGACACAAATCGGGGAGCGGCTTTATATAATTTGGCGATCTGGTATGGGAAGTATTGGACCTCGGGCGAAACCATCTCCACGCCGATTTCGCCTGTGGATCTGTTTTCGTGGAGTGAAGTGTTCTATACCGCGACGGTTCCGATCAGTACGTCCATGCAAGTAGATGTTATGTCTCGTGATGGATCCGTCTTGATGGCAGGTGTGGTTTCAGGACAAAGTTTGCAGGCCATTGATCCCCGTATCCATTCAACGATTTCCTTGCGCGTCACGATGTTGACAGATAACTCTGTGCGGACCCCGACTCTGGATGTTTGGGGTGTGCGCTGGGTCGTGGGGCATCAACGATATTTGCCTTTGCTCCGGCGTTAAGAATGTCGGCAAAATCCCCGCCACAGTCGGGCGCTCGATCGAGACAAACACGCTCCAAACAAACAGACGCCCACCGAGCGGAGAGCGTCTGCCATCGTTCTATTAGCCCCAGTCCTGGCGAGCTGCGCTCAGGCCTTGTCTTCTTTGAACAGTTCCTTGATCCCGCCCAGCGCGCCCAGGACGCCTGAGGCTTCGTAGGGCAGGAAGACCTTCGACGCCTGGCCGTTGGCCACCACCTTCAGCGACTCCAGATACTGGATGGCGATCAGCTTCTCGTCCGGCTTGGCATCCAGGATCGCTTTGTAGACCGCGGTGATGGCGTTGGATTGACCCGTGGCCTCCACCTCCAGCTTGTAGCGCTGCGCATCGGCCACGCGGCGCACCGCTTCGGCCTGACCTTCGGCTTCCAGAATCCTCGACTGGCGCGAACCCTCGGCCTCCAGAATCTTCGACTGGCGCATGCCCTCAGCTTCCAGGATCACCGCGCGCTTTTCGCGCTCGGCCTTCATCTGGCGGTGCATGGCCTGGGTCACGTCGGCCGGGGGATCAATGCGCTTGATCTCCACACGCACGATGCGCACGCCCCACTTGTCCGTGGCATCATCCAGCACCTCGCGCAGCTTTGTGTTGATTGTCTCGCGCGAGGTCAGCGCCTGGTCCAGCTCCATCTCGCCGACGACATTACGCAGGTTGGTCTGCGCCAGCTTGGTCGCCGCCTGGTAGAAGTCGGCCACGTTGTAGACCAGCTTCACCGGGTCGGTCGCCTCGTAGTAGACGATGGCATCCACCGTGACCACCACGTTGTCCTTGGTGATCACTTCCTGCGGCGGCACATCCACCACCTGCTCGCGCATGTCCACCTTGCGCAGAGCATCAATGAACGGCACGATGATCGTCAGGCCGGGAGACGCCGTGCGCACATAGCGTCCCAACCGTTCCACCACACCCTTTTGATAGGGCGACACAATCCGAATTCCCAGCACCGCCACCACAAAGATGAAGAACGCCAGGAATATCAAAAACAAGACACCACCCATGATAGAACCTCCGTTTCAAACCCCAATCTTTAATCTTCAATCTTCAATCTTGAATTCTCACTCTGCCGGCTTGACCTGCAGCCGCGTCCCCACGACTCCTGTGACTTCCACGAATGCCCCGATCGGGATCGTCTGGCCGGTGACCGAATCGGCCCGCCACTCCTCGCGTTCCACGCGCACGCGGCCGGTTGCGGTCACCGGGTCAATCGCCTCCAGGACGACGGCGCGTTTGTGCAGCACGCGGTCAATGCCCACGCCCTGCGCCTGCTGGCCGGTGACCCGATCAGCGAAGCGCCGCGAGAGCAGCACCGCTGCGGCCGAGACCACGATGAAGGTCACGAGCTGCCAGGGCAGACCGAGACCCACGAAGGCCACCAACGCCGCGGCCGCGGCGCCGACCCCAAACGCCGCAAGCACAAAACCGGCCGTGAACAGCTCGGCCAGGAAAAAGAAGACGGCAATGCCCAACCATACCCAACGCACCATCTCCATATTGACCTCCTCAATCGGACCTAATCACTGATATTATACCAAAAGCGGGTCGGCCTTGCCCGACAATGACCTGACGCCGGACAGGCGAGCG
>CAZEPA010000052.1:0-12641 GCA_964513955.1 uncultured Anaerolineae bacterium
ATGACCTTTACGATGCAGCCCTGGTTGCCAACAAAGAAGATGGCGACCGCAACGCGGCGATTGATTTCTTCACCATCTCAAACGTCTCCCCCCCGGTCATTGCCATCGGCAACCGCGCCACCTTCGAGACAGCCAACGAAACGGCAATGATGCCCCCCGGCACGGCCGTGACAGAAATCGGCGGCGTGCGTGCGATCATGCGGCCGGCGGCCGGGCCCGTGTTCAGTATGGACCTCACCTTTGCGACCGCGGGCGGTTACCAGATGACGGTGCGCGCGCAAAATGATCAACCCGGCCCAGTCCAGCTTGACGTTTTGCTGGACGGCGAACGCATTCAGACGTTGAGCTTCGACGCGAACGACGGCAGTTGGAGCGAACAAACCTTCTACTTTGCACTCAGCCTGCCTGGCTTCCACAGCCTGGTGATCAATTTCGCCGCGGACCTCTACGATCAGAAGCTGGTTGACGCCGGCCTGGATGGCGACCGCAATGCCGTGGTGGAAACGGTGAGCCTGACCAAGATTCCCGCCGCCATTAGCCGCGACGATGCGCTGATAGACCTCAACTTCGACGACTTGCTGAACGTGGGCGTCGCCAACCAACCGCGCCTGGAGCGCGTGGACGGCGACTTCGCGTTAGTCTTTGCGCCGGGCGCCGAATTGGTGTTTCCCATGGTGTTCCTTTCCGATGGCAACTATGTGCTCGAATTTGGCGGGCGCGGCGCGCGCCTGGGGAATGTCCTGGCGTTAGAAATGGACGGAGTCCTGCTCGATAACCTGACCTTTGATCTACAGACCGGGTCACGTTTCGTTGGCCTCCAGCACAACGCAGGAACGGCCATGCTGCGCCTGCATAATACCAGCAATCGCGAGCTCTACCTGCAGATGCTGCGCCTGTACGGCAACGTCCTCTCTACTCATCCTGACGCTGTCTGGACGCCCGATCAAGGCGGCCTCAACGCGGGCGCCGAGATGCTGCAAGAAGGCGACCGCCGTGCGGCCATGCGCGCCGGTATTGGCCCAATCGTCACGCTCAACGTGCTGTTGCCCAAGCCGGGCGTCTATCGCCTGGCCGTCGAAGGCCAAAATGATCGGCCCGGACCGGTCATCTTGGATGTGCTGCTCAACAACAAACAGCGCGGCCAAATCATCTTCAATGCGGACGATGGCAGTTGGGAAACTCGCATCCTGCAAATCGTGGCGGATAGCGCAGGCATCCAACCGTTGACATTGATTTTCAACAACGATATTTACTTGAAAGATGTGGTGGATAAGGGCGGCGACGGCGATCGCAACGCCCTGATTGACCGCATCCAAATTCTTCCGCTGACTGCTGATCGCTGATTGGAGAATAGATACGTTATGAGCTTCTGGCGCAATCGCCGCGTCCTGGTGACCGGCGGTTCTGGATTCCTCGGTTCGGTCATCGTTCGTCAGCTGCACGCGCTGGACGCGGCAGCCGTCTTTGTGCCGCGTAGTCATGAGTACGACCTGCGCCAGTTGGAGAAGGTGCAAGAGGCCTTGCGCGACGCTGACCCGGATATCATCATTCACCTGGCCGCTCGCGTCGGCGGCATCGGCGCTAATCGGGAGCACCCGGCCGAGTTCTTCTATGATAACCTGATGATGGGCGCGCAGCTCATGCACGAAGCCTGGCGAGCCGGCGTTGAAAAACTGGTCGCCATTGGCACCGTCTGCGCCTACCCCAAATTCACGCCTGTGCCGTTCCACGAGGATGACCTGTGGGCAGGTTATCCCGAAGAAACCAACGCGCCCTACGGCCTGGCCAAGAAGATGCTGCTTGTGCAATCACAGGCCTACCGCGATCAGTACGGCTTCAATTCCATTTTCCTGCTGCCCGTGAATCTGTACGGCCCAGGGGATAACTTCGATCTGGAGAGCTCACACGTGATCCCGGCGTTGATTCGCAAATGCGTCGAGGCGCAGGAGCGCGGCGACGATCACATCGTGGTGTGGGGAGACGGATCGCCCACGCGCGAGTTCCTCTATGTGGATGACGCGGCGCATGGCATTCTGTTGGCGGCCGAGCACTATGACGCCAGCGCCCCGGTCAATATCGGTTCGGCCATGGAGATCAGCATCCGCGACCTGGTGCACTTGATCGCCGAAACCGTGGGGTTCAAGGGCGACATCCGCTGGGACGCGTCCAAGCCAAACGGCCAGCCGCGACGCAAACTAGATACGCAGCGCGCCGAGCAGCAGTTCGGTTTTCGCGCCCAGACGTCGTTTGCTGAGGGATTGCAACGTACTGTCGCCTGGTATCGCGAGAATCGGTAAGAAAGAGCATCTTCTAGCCTTGTCTGCAAACACCAACCCACATGTGACTCGCATGGTGCGCAACTCGCTCTTCAGCGTCATGCGCTTCGTGGTGTTGCTGCCGCTGCCGTTGCTCGTGGTTCCGTTCATGCTGGGCCGCTTGGGCGATGAGCGTTTTGGCGTATGGGCGATCGTGGCGCTGTTCACATCCTACACACAGCTGGCCGACTTTGGAATGGGCCTGGCGTTGACAAAGTATGTGGCCGAATTCGCCGCGCAGAAGCAGTGGCAGCGCCTGGACATGGCGTTGAACACCGTCTTCTTTTTCTATCTCTTGGTCGGGCTTATTCTCGCCAGCGTGATTCTGCTCAGCCGCCACGTTCTCGCCAGCTTCGTCCCGCATGCCTCCCCGGCCCTTATGCAGGAGATCGCCACGGTCATCGGCATCACAGCCATTACGTTTGCCGTGAACCTGACCATGGGCGCTTTCAACTCGGCCTTGCAGGGCTTGCAGCGCATGGACATGACCAACCTGACCTCGCTGGGAAGCGGGATTGGACTCTACCTCGGCATCGTCATCGTCTTGGCGCTGGGAGGCGGCCTGATTGGCATCGCCATTCTCAGTCTGGTGCTGGCGCTGGCCGCCGGCAGCCTGAACGGCATTATGACGCGACGGCTGGCGCCCCAATTCCACCTGCGCTGGCGCGCCTTCGATGCCAGGTATCTGCGCTCCGTGCTCAGCTATAGCCTGAACATTCAGGGAGGCGCCCTGACGGAGCTTTTGTTCGACCCGTTGAGTAAACTGGTCATCACCCGCTTCTTGGGCGTGGCGCTGGTAACACAATACGAAGTGGGTCAACGCCTGATCACACAGTTGCGCGGCCTGTTCGCAGTCGCTTTTCTCCCCCTCTTTCCCGGCGTCTCGCACCTGCACGCCGAACGGGAACAGCAGGCGGTGCGCATGGTTTACCAACGCAGCTCGCGCTATGTCTATTTGCTCGGCTGGCCGGCCTACCTGCTGCTGATCATCACGGCGCCCTGGCTGCTGAGCGCCTGGTTAGGCCCTGGATATGGGCAGGCCGCGTTTGTGATGCGGCTGATGACCTGCGGCTGGTTCATCAGCCTCGTGGCCTTTCCGCCTTACATGATCTTGCAGGCCCTGGGCCAAGCCCACCTCTGTTTGCGTGCCCATGTGGTGCAAGGACTCACGAATCTGATCCTGGCGCTGCTCCTGGTTGGCCCCTTCGGTTTCAATGGGGTGACCGTGGCCGCGTTCACCGCCTTGACCATCGGCTCGATCCTGGTCATGATTGCGTTTGCGCAGACGCTCGAGCTCTCTATCGGCGCGTTAGTGCGCCTGGCGCCATGGCGCGCCGTGGGGACGGCTCTACTCAGCGGCACGGTTTTATATGTCGTGCTGCTGCGACTGCCGCATATCACGCTGTTGACGCTGGCCGCGCTCGCAATCGGCTACGCCGTGTTCTATGCAGGCCTGTTGCTTGCACAGGGCGTTGTGAGCCAGGCCGACCGCCAGCTCATCCGCACCCTGTTGCCCGCGCGCAGAGGAGTGTAAATGCTGCACCGTGTCGCGCATCAGCCCGCCCCGCGTCATCGTCTGTGGCTTGCACCGCTCGGCCTGCTGATCGCGCTGGCATTGATCCTGATCGGTCGAGGCTCATCCCTCGCGGCGCAGCAAAGGCAAACGTTCTGCGCTCGCCAGGGGCGGGACATCCTCTATCGGCTGCTGCAAGCCCCGGGCCAGCTGGCGTGGCTGGACGACGCCGCCGCGCAGATCAACCCGGTATGTGCGACAACCGCGGCTCCGCAGCCGTTGCTGTCCAACGTCTTTTTTCAGGTCGGCAACCGGGCCTGGCTGGCGCAATCGTGGGCTAAAGCCGCGGCCGCCTATCGCACAGCCATCGCGCGTGACCCTACCCAGGCCATGCCGCGGCGCCGTTTGGCGGAAATTTTGCTCTACCGCGATCAACAGCCGGCCGCCGCGCTGACACAGCTGCGGCAGGCGCAGGCCCTCGCACCGCGCGAGAGTTATACATACCTGGTCATGGCGCATGCCTACCTGGCGCTGAATGACCCTGAGCAGGGTTTACAGGCGGCCAATCAGTCATTGGCCGTCACGCAAACCGCCTACGGCTTCATGGTGCAAGGTCAGATGCTGGCTGCGCTGGCGCGCTGGCCCGAAGCCGTTGCCAGCCTGCGCGCCAGCATCGCGCTGGATGGCAGTATGGCTGGCGTCTACTTGCTGCTGGGCAATGCCCTGCAGGCCAATGGCGAGGTGGACGCGGCCCGCGCGGCCTGGGCCGAAGCCCGGCGCCGCGACCCGTCCATCGTTGCGCCAACGCCAGCGCCCCCCCAACCGTAGCGCACTGCATCGAGTTTCAATCACGCAGACATCAATCGGTTTAGAGTAAGGAAGTATCGTCGAATGGCAAATCTACTGCGCACCTTAGACAGCCGCAGCCGTAAGAACAGAGAGAACCTCTGGATCCTCCTGGGGGTGCTCCTCATCGGCGCGTTGCTGGCCGTACCCCTTGGCAGCAGCGCCACCACCGCCCTGGCGTTGATCGTCCTCGGCTCGGCCGCCGCGGTCTACCTGATCTTGCCTTCGCGGTGGCAGATGTGGACGATCGTCGCCATTGCCGTCTACTTCCAGCCGTTGGAGGCGCTGCAGCTCCCCATTTCGCAGTCGAACGTACACCTGCTCGACCTGTTCGTCGCCATGACCTTGTTTGGGTGGCTGGTGCGTTGGGCCTTACAGCTTCACACTTTTCGCCTGACGCAGCGTTCTGGCTACCTGCTGCTTGGCGTCCTTGCCATTCTGCTGTTTCCTGCGCTGGTTGGCCTGCTGAAGGGAAATCTCCTGATCACCATTCTGCGTGACATGCGCGTGCCATTCTACTACATCGCGCTTTCTTTATTGGTGGTCAGCAGCGTGCGCACGCGTGACGACCTTTTCCTGACGCTGCGCGGCATAGTCCTGGTGGTTCTGCCTGCCCTGGTCTATTACTTCGTGAGTTGGGCGCTGCGGATTCCGACCGCCGAAGGAGCATCTACCGTCGTGCTGAGCACCGGCCGCTTTCTGCGCTACGGCCTGGTCACGAGTTGGGAGTACCTTTTGTTTTGCTGGCTCATGGGCGTCGCCTTTTTTCTTACCGGCGAAGTGCCACCCAGGTGGCGACCCTGGCTGGCGCTGCTCACCCTGAGCTGCACCGTGGCCTTGATGGCGCTGTTGGTGCGCGGCATCTACCTGGGTATGATCAGCGGGGTGCTGACGATTGTGCTCTTCAGTCACTGGATGCGCAAACCGCAGCGCGTGCTGAGCGCAGGGTTGATCTTGCTCGTCCTGGGCGGTCTGCTCGTGGTGGCTGATGCGGCCGCCGGCACCGGCCTGATTCGTGCGGTGAGCGAACGCGCGGCCTCCATCGTTGACCCCAGCGCCTCAACCTCCAGCTCAGCGGCCAACCGTGAAACACGCCTGGAGACCACGCGCTTCATCAGCAACGCGGCCCGCGGCGCCTCCAATCCGTTTATTGGCGCCGGTTATGGCGATCGCGGCAGCTTTGCCTATTCGCGTGCCAGCGAACTGCAGGCGCTCTTCCGTCACAGCGCCTACAGCTGGCTGTTTTATCGCATCGGACTCGTGCAGGGCATCCTCATCTTGCTCTTGTTCGGCGTCATTGCCCTGCGCGCCGGCCGCCTGGTGTGGCGTATGGAAAACAGCCTGCTGCGCGGCACCATCGTGACCATCCTGGCCGCTTTCATTGCCAACTTCTTTGTCGGTCTGGGAAACAACACCATCTTCGATTTTTTCGGCGCTTTCTCCGTACAGGTCGTCGTCGCCCTGGCGCTGCTGCTCAAACTCGATCTACTCCTGGAATCGCACTAGGGAGGTAAGCGCGTGCCGTTGCCGTTGGTCTCCATCGTCACCCCCAGCCTGAACAGCGCGGCGTGGATCAAAGCCACGATCGAGAGCGTGCTGGCCCAGGACTACCCGCGCCTGGAGTTCATCGTCATGGATGGCGGTTCCACAGATGAGACGCACGACATCCTGCGCAGCTTCGCCGACCGCCTGACCTGGTATGCTGAGCCGGACAGCGGCATCTCCCAGGCCGTCAATCGAGGTTGGGCGCGCAGCCACGGCGAGATCCTGGCCTGGATTGGCAGCGACGATGTGTATCGGCCCGGCGCAGTGCGTGCGGCCGCCGCAGCCTTGACCGAGCAGTCCGCAGCCACCGCCGCCTACGGCGACTGCGACGTGATTGACGCGCAAAGCCGGGTCGTGGGGCGCGTGCCCACCGGCCCCTTCGACCGCAGACGCATCCTGGGCTGGAATTACCTGGCGCAGCCGGCGGTCTTCATGCGCCGGAGCGCGCTCGCGCGCGCTGGTTGGCTGGATGAAAGTCTGCTCAACGTGATGGACCACGACCTCTGGATTAAGCTGGCGCGCCACGGCGATATGGTCTATGTACCGATGACCTGGGCGGCGGTGCGCGTGCACAACCAAACCGTGACCAACCGCCAAATACGCCGCGCAGGCGAGGAAACGGTGCGCATCGTGACGCGCGCGGTCAATGATCCTACGCTGCCAGCCCTATGGCAACCCTGGCGCATGCACGCCCTGGGTGAAGCCTATCTGCGAGCGGGCATGTGTTTCTACGCTGCATCAGAGTTGCCCCAGGCGCGAACCTATCTGCGGCAGGCCCTGCGCTGCGCACCGGCGCTGGCCCTCGATCGCCGTTTTGTGCGCACCTGGTTCTCGTCATGGTTGGGCGCGCGCCTGATTGCGCGGCTGCGTGGTTGGCGTCGCGCGCCGCATCGAGGCGGCGTCGAGCGCAGGAGCGAAGCCTAATCCATGGCGCTCTACCGCATCGTGCACATCATCAAAAACCTGCCCTTCGACGGCGGCACGACACAATACCTCTACCAACTGCTGTCGTCACTCGATCGGGCCGTGTTTGCACCCGAAATCCTGGTCATCGAAGAAGATGCGCCCGGCCGCAGTTTTGCCGACGCGTTCCGTGCGTTGGACATTCCAGTCACCTATCAACCGACGCACAGCAACCTGGATTGGCGCGCCTTACGTTCGATCACCGAATGGCTTGACTGCCGCCATGCCGACCTGGTGCAGACCCACCTGGCGCGTGCACATATTTATGGCGGACTCGCCGCCTGGCGATTGGGCCTGCCCACCATCATGACCGAACACGGCATCGTGCGCAATACCAGCCTGGCGGTGCGTTTGTGGGACAACATCTACGGCCGCACGGCGGCCCGTATCGTGTGTAATTCCCAGGCCACCTGCCGCCAGGTAGCACGCGACATGCCGCTGCTGCCCCGCTCCAAACTCGCCGTCATCTATCCCGGCGTCAGCGACCATCCTGCGAACCAAGATCAAGCGCCCTCTCTCACCAGACCAGCGCTTGGCCTGGGCGAAGAAGACCGGCTGCTAGGCTACGTGGGAACCTTCATGCCGGTGCGCTGCCATGACATCCTGCTGCAGGCTTTTGCGCACGTGCGCCAAACTGAGCCTCACGCGCGGCTCCTGCTCATCGGCGACGGGCCGCTGCAAGATCACATCCGCAGGCTGATCGGCCGCCTGGGCTTGGAGAGATCAGTCTTGGTCTGGAGTGCGCGTGACGACATTCGCCACATACTGCGGCTGCTCGACGGTTATGTCAATCCTTCAAATGCAGAGGCCTTTGGCATTGCCACTGTGGAGGCGATGTTGGCTGGCCTGCCCATCGTGGTCACCGATGGCGGCGCACTGCCGGAGTTGATCGAACACGAAGTGAGCGGCCTGGTGACGCCGGCCAACGATGTCGTGGGCCTGGCCGCGGCGCTGCATCGGCTGTTGTCGCCAGAAGCCCAGGCGCGGCAGTGGGGTCTGGCAGCGCGCCAGCGCGCCTTGCAGCAGTTTGGGCCTGCCGCCTTCGCGCAGCAGTTTGCCGCCCTCTATCGGGCCATCTTGGAGCCAACGAACGCAGAATCGCAGCAAGCGGCGCCGGCCGGTCGGACGTCTGCGCTGACGGGCCAAAAGCCCGCGCTGGCGCGCCGTTCATCCAAACCTAAACTGTTGGTGGCTGGGCCGACGCCGCCGCCCTACGCCGGTGTAGAAACATTTACGCAGACGGTTGTCACGTCACCGCTCATCCAACAGCGGTTTGCACTCTCGTTCTGCAACATGCAGAAACCGATCACCAACGAGGAACGTGGGCGCCTGGGATTCGTCAACATACGCTATAACCTGCGGCACCTGTGGCAAGTGTGGGTAATGAGCCGCCAACTGCACCCTGACCTGGCCTATCTCCCGCTCAGTCAGAACCGCACCGGTTTCTTTCGCGACTCCATGCTGCTTTGGATGTGCCGCCCGTTTACGCGGCGCGTTGTTTTTCAGGTGCACGGTGGATCATTTGATGAATTCTACGGCAGTCAACCGGCCTGGTTCCGTGCGTACACACGCAGCGTTTTTCGTCAGGCAGATGCTTTCCTGATCGGCGGCGAGCGTCTCAAGCGACAGTTCGGCCAGCTCGTAGCGCCGCAGAAGTTCCGCGTCGCTGCCTATGGCGTTTACACTGTTTATCCCCGGCGCAGCCGGCCGGCCGAAGACGACAGGCGAGAAATCCGCATCCTGTTCATGGGGCACATCTCCTTTGCCAAAGGCGCGGTTGACCTGGTGCGTGCGATGCCCTTGGTGCTGCCGCACGTCAAGATGCGCGTGCGCCTGCAAATGGCAGGGGAGTTCATCAGCACAGAGCGCAACATCACCTTCATTCCCGAACACGACAATGCACCGAGGGCCATCCAACAGGCGATCCATCAACATCACCTGGAAGAAGTGGTTACATTTCTGGGTGTGATCAGGGATGAGCAAAAGTTGCAAACCCTGGTAGATTCTGATATTTTTGTCCTGCCTTCCTACACCGAAGCGATTGGATTATCGGTGATGGAGGCCATGGCCGCGCAGTTGCCCGTGATCGTAACGCCGGCTGGCGCGTTGCCTGATATGCTGACGGCCGAAACGCACTGCCTCTTCGTGCAACCCGGCGACCCGGCAGCGCTTGCGCAGCATTTGCTGCGGTTGATCGAAGACCGGGCTTTGCGCCTGCGCATGGGCCAGGCCAATCGTCAGATCATTGAGGAACGCTATAACGAAACTGCCTTCCTCAATCGCCTGGCTGACGCCCTGGACGATGTGTTGTGACAGGGGAGGAATCATGAAGACGACACCCAGAACGGCCGCCCACCTCACGACCAGCGCCGATTCGCCGTTTCTTGCGGTGCAACGGGTGCACTTGATGGGCGTGCCTGTGGACGGCGTCACCGAAGCGCAGGCCGTCGGCATGTGCCTTGACGCCATGGCTGAGCGGCGCCAGATTTGCATCGTGCCAATCAATGCATCCCAGACGATCCTCGCGCACGAAAACCCGACATTTCGGTCTGTCGTGGAGGATTTTGAGCTGGCACTGGCCGACGGCAAAGCCGTAGCGTGGGGCGCCAAGTGGATCAGACGCCTGCCGATACCGGAACAGGTCGGCCTGCCGCCGTTCGTGCATCGCCTGTTGAGCGCTGCAGAACTATATGAGGTCAGTGTCTTCTTCTTCGGCGCTGAGGAGGAAATTGTCCAGCAGACGGCCGCGCGTGCGCGCCAACGCTGGCCGCGGCTTCTCATTGCCGGCTGCCGCAATGGCTATTTCAAGCCAGCCGATGAGGCTGGCATCGTGGCGGCTGTCAATGAAAGCCGGGCTTCGATCCTTTTGGTCGCCCTGCCCTCGCCCATGAAAGAGATGTGGATTGCCAGGCATAAGCGCGAGCTGCGTGCGCCTATCATCGTGGGCGTGGGCGGCCTGTTTGATGTCATGGCGGGCAAGGTGCGCGCCGCACCTGAGCCAATCCGCAAGCTGGGCCTGGAGTGGGTCTTCCGCATGCTGCAGGAGCCGCAGCGTCTGTTCAAACGCTACATGACCACCACGCCGCTCTTTGTCTTTCGCCTGTTAACCGGCTATGAGCCGCCGAAAGTCGCCATCGAACCACGATGACACTACACGAATAGAACGTAATTCTCGTACGAGACAGGCTGGCGCGCGGTGGGCGATCGCAGCGCGGCTGGTTTTTGAGATATGATTGCGAAAGGATAATTTTCCCATGCGAATTTTGGTTACCGGCGGCCTGGGCGCAGTCGGTTCTGTGCTCGTGCGCGAGCTGCGTCAGCGCGGAAATGATGTATGGCTATGCGATATATCCCACCACCATGACGCGCAGTACGTGCGCTGCGATGTAGGGGAGTTTCGACAAGTGGAGCGCCTCTTTGCTCAGCACGAGTTTGACACCGTTTACCATCTGGCGGCCGAATTTGGGCGCAACAACGGCGAAGATTACTATGAGAAGGTCTGGCAGACCAATGCGATTGGCACGAAAAACATCCTGCGCATGCAGGAGGCTCAGCGATTTCGCTTGATCGCCTTCAGCAGTTCCGAAGTCTACGGCGACTATCCCAACGTGATGGCCGAAGAGGTCATGGCCCGTTTTCCTGTGCGCCAACTAAACGATTACGCGATCAGCAAATGGGTCAACGAACAGCAAATTATGAACTCTATGGATCGCTTCGGCACCGAGTCCGTGCGCGTGCGCTTGTTCAACACCTACGGCCCTGGCGAGCCTTACTCGCCCTACCGCAGCGTGATTTGCTTGTTCATCTATCGGGCGCTGCACAATTTGCCCTACACCGTCTATCTCAACCATCATCGCAGTTCCACCTACATTGATGACTGTGTACGCACGCTGGCGAACATCAGCGAACGCTTCCAGCCCGGCGAGATTTACAACATTGCCGGCGATGAGTATCACGATATCAAGGCGCTTTCCGACATGATTCTGGCCTACTTGGGTCAAGATGACCGTTTGGTGACTTACCTGGAATACGAGGCGCACAACACGCGCGATAAGCGCGCCGATACCACCAAAGCCGTGCGCGACCTGGGGCACCAGGCTACCGTATCGCTCGCTGAGGGCGTGGCGCGGACGATTGAATGGCAAAAGGTGTTCTATGGCCGACGCTAAGCGGCAAACTCAGCAGCCCACACCCCAGGTTGTTGTCGTTGGCACCGGCTACGTAGGTCTGCCGGCTGCCTTGATGCTGGCGCGGGCCGGCTGGCGCGTGGTCGGCGTTGATATCAACGAAAATATCGTGCGCGCCATCAACGACGGGGTGCTGCACCTCAAAGAGGCTGAGCTGCAGGAACTGCTGCACGATCCCGCGGTGCGCCAAAATGTGAGCGCGCGTCAGTCGCCTTGCGCGGCCGATGTGTTCATCATTGCGGTGCCCACACCCGTACTGCCGCGCCAAAAAGTGGCCGACCTCTCCTACGTGGTGCGCGCCATCGAATCTCTCCTGCCCTACCTGCAGCCGGGGAATCTGATCATCATCGAATCTACGATTCCGCCGCTCACGTGCCGCCATGTGGTGACGCCTTTGCTGGAGCGCAGCGGCCTGAAGGTCGGCGTTGATCTGCACCTGGCCCACTGCCCGGAGCGCATCCTCCCCGGCGATGTGTTCTACGAAATTGTGCACAACGACCGCGTCATCGGCTGCGCGGAGCCGGTTGGGCGCGAGATGGCGCGGGCGGTCTATGCCTCGTTTGTGACAGGCGAACTTTACCTGACCGACGATGTAACCGCCGAACTGTGCAAACTGTGTGAAAATACGTTTCGTGATGTCAACATCGCGCTGGCGAACGAATTTGCGGCTGTCGCCGAAGGCCTCAACATTGACCCGCTGGAAGTCATCCGCCTGGCAAACCGACATCCCCGCGTCAACATCATGCGCCCTGGGATTGGCGTCGGGGGCCACTGCATCCCTCTAGATCCGTGGTTCATCAAAGAGGTGGATCCCGCCAACTCGCGCTTGATTTTCACGGCGCGGCTTGTCAACGACGAAGTGCCGCACAGGGTGGCCGCGCGCATCCGCCGGGCCGTCGCACACATCATTTCCCCGCGCCTGGTGGCCGTGGGCATGAGCTATAAGCCTGACACCGAAGACACGCGCGAAAGCCCAGCCCTGGAAATTGCCCAGCTTCTGACCGCGGATGGTTACCAGGTGACGCATTTCGACCCCCTGGTGCCGGGGCATGAATACACCAGCCTGGCGGCTGCGGCCAAAGACGCTGACTGCCTGCTCCTGCTCGTGGAGCACAAAGTAGTTAAAGAGGCCTGGAGCCGCGAGCAAGATACGGTCAGAGCGGCCATGCGGACGCCCATCGTCTTACGTTTCTATCAGGACGACCAACCGTGACGGCTGATGCAGGCCAGGCAAACGCGGGCAAGCTGACCGTGCTCTCGATTGTGGGCACG
>CAZEPA010000052.1:12651-12903 GCA_964513955.1 uncultured Anaerolineae bacterium
AAAAATGGCCCCGGTCATTCAAGCGCTGGCCGTGAAGTCGGGCGTGCGCGCGCTGGTTTGCGCGACAGCCCAGCACCGCGAGATGCTCGACCAGGTGTTTGAGATCTTTGCCATTCGCCCTGACGTGGATCTTAACCTCATGCAGCCCAACCAGACGCTGCCTGCGCTGACAGCTCTGGCGGTGACGCGCGTCAGTCAGGTGCTGCACGATCTGCAGCCTGACCTGGTCTTGGCGCAAGGCGACACCACCAC
>CAZEPA010000053.1:0-12833 GCA_964513955.1 uncultured Anaerolineae bacterium
GCCCAGGGTGCTGATGACAGCCAGGCCGATGGCCGCGCGCCGGCGTAGGGCCGGCGGGGGCGCACGTCTGGCCGCCACCAACATCATCAGCGCAGCCGCAATCACCAGGGGCGCCACCAGGTAAGGCCAAACGGCCAGCAGCGGCGCGAGGGGGCGGGTGAAGAAATTGAAAAATTCGACCACAAATTGCAAGGCGGCGAATAGGACACTGATCGCTACTAGAATCGAAGCGAGGCGCTGGCGTTTGTCCTGCGCCTTGTCGTAGGTGACGGCCTCGCGGCCCACGAGCGGCGAAACCCAGCCGGCCAACTTAACCATCCGACCTGCCACATCAAGACCCTGCGCAGCCGACGCGTGGGACGCCGATTCGATCGGCGCAGGCGCCGCCGCGGACGCTGGCGACGGCGCCGCTTGTAAGACCGGCGGGATGGGCGCTGGATGGTTGGACGGCACAGGCGGCGGCTCGTCCAACGTGGCGCTGGCCAGGAATTCAGCCTCGCTGGCTGGCGCCGGCTGTGCCTGCTGCGCGTTCTCGAGCGCGTCGAACAGCGCTGTGGCCGAGGGAAAGCGTTCGGCCGGCGCTTTGGCCAGAGCCTTAAGCAGGAGCGCCTCCACACCCGCGCTCAGACGCGGGTTTAAGGTGCGGGGCGCGGGCGGCGGCGACTGCACATGCTGCATGAGGACGCCGCTCAAGGAATCGCCGCTGAACGGCACCTGGCCGGTCAGCATCTGGTAGAGCACGATGCCCAGGGCGTAAAGGTCGCTGGCCGCGGGGACCGGGCCGGCGCCAGCCTGTTCAGGCGACATGTAGGCTGGCGTGCCCACGATACTGCCAGCCATACTCAGCTGCACGCTTTCACCGAGAATCTTCGCCACGCCAAAATCGCTCACGACGGCCTGCCCATCCCGCGTGAAGAGAATGTTGCCCGGCTTGATGTCGCGATGGATCGCGCCCTGGGCATGAGCGTAGTCCAGCGCCGCGGCTACGGGCCGCAGAAGGCTGACGGCTTCGGCCGCGGCAAAGGGCGCCCCGTCTGTGGTCCGCTGAGCCAGGCGATCCTTCAGTGAGCCGCCCTCCAGGTACTCCATGACCATGTAGAACTGATCGTCCTGCGTGTCGAAATCGAACAGCTGCACGATGGCCGGATGACGCAGGGAGGCCACCAGCCGCGCTTCCTGAGCAAAGCGCGCACTCACCTGCGGGTCGTGCGCCAGATGCGCCAGCAGCACCTTGACGGCCACCCGGCGCTGCAGGCGCGGCTCGAGCGCCAGGTAAACCTCGGCCTGCCCGCCGCTGCCGAGGCGCTCAATGAGCTGGTATTTGCCAAAATTGGATAGTGTGGTCACGTGCGTCAATCCTGTCCGTACCCACCGCCGGCGACCGTGGCGTCGCCTCAGCGCGCAGTGAGCTCGAGTTTTAGTCGCATCTTCACATCGGTGTCTACGTACAAAGCGCCGTGGTATTGCTGCACCGGGTGAATTTCTGAGCCGTCCAGCACGGCGCTGCTGGCGGGGACCGAACCGTCGCCCGCATTCGCCTGCGTCGCCGCCAGGTCTGACCATGCGCCGTCATCGGCGCGCGCCAGGGCCAGACCAGTGACCGTTTGCAGGCCATAGCCGAAGATGGATACCGTCGGCACACTCGTGAGATTGCCCAGCTCACGGCGAAACTCCAGGCCGGCGCGCACTTGGGCGCGCTGAGCGGCCAACGGCCAAACGTCCGCGCTGGCCAGGTCGAACGCGCGGCCAGCCTGGTCGGTCAAGCAGGCATAGGTGGGCAAAATTTGATAGGCAGACGGAAAGCTGGCCAGCACCTGGCGCAGCGTTTCGCCCAGCAGGCCCAGGGGCAGCAGATCAGGCCCTTGGAGCAGGGTGGTGATCGCCTTGGGCGTGCCGCTGTGCGGGCCGCCAACCAGGATCAGCCGCCCAACCTTACGCTGCCCGCCCAGGTGTTCAACGTAGTAGCGACTGACCAGGGTGCCCAGGCTGTGGGCAATGATCACCAGCGGAGCCTTAACCCCCCAGGCGTCAATCGCCGCCGCCAGGCGGCGTGCGGACAGACGCACATCACGGCGCCAGTCGTAGGCAAACTCCATCAGGTCCTTGCCGCGCACATAGCCCAGGGACTCTTCCAGAAAATCGCCCAGGCGGTCGTACTGCTCTAGCTTGACCAGATTGGGCACGAGCGTGACTTCGCCGAGGATGCGACGCGCGTCCAGGGGATTACCAGCCTCTGGATCATCGGCCGGCAGGCGGAAAATCTGCGGATGCGTGAAAAGAAGGCGCGGGTTGGGCCATACGCGCTGGCTGCCCTGCCACAGCTCCGATCCCATGATGCCCGGTACAATGATGACGGGCGGGCGGACAGCGGCTGTGGGCGCCTCGTTGATGGTCATATCGGCATCGCTCGCGGCCGGCTTGAAAATCAGCCGGGCCGGGCCAATGCGCAGAGAAGCCCCGGCGTACAGCGTTTCCTGCGCGACACGCGTCTCTCCCCGCCAAACTCCGTTCCGACTGCCCAGGTCGCGCACAAAGAAGGCGTCACCGCGGCGCTCAATGACGGCATGCTGCCGCGAGACCACCGCGCTGGGAATGACGATGTCGGAGTCGGCGCCGCGGCCAATGACCCAGGCGTCGCCTACCAGGGGCAGTTCCCACGTCTTTTCGGGCGTAAAGATGGTCAAACGGGGCGTCGCCCGATTGGTGATGGTTTGCAGGATAGCGTCTGCGGCCAGCGTTGCGTCGAGCGCGGCCTCGGAGGCAATGGGCTGCAGGTCGTCCGCCGACGGGGCCGCGCCCGCTTCCAGGCGCAGCTTGCTGTCTCCGATGCCGATCACATCGCCCACCTGAACCACGGCCTGCCGAACCAGGTCGCCGTTGACGCGCGTGCCGTTGGCCGAGTCCAGGTCAACGAGGGTGCAGCCGTCCGCGCCCCAGGCCAGGTGCGCATGCACGCGCGAGGCGCGGGCATCGCGCACGATGATATCGTTGGTCGCGCCGCGGCCGATGGTCATGGCGGGGGCGCTGACGGCAAAAACCTGGGCCGGCCGGCCGGGCGTGGTCAAGACCAGGTGCTTGGCGCCAGTCAGCGCCTCGGGGGCGAAAGGTGGGGGCTGTGCTGGATCGGGGCCGATCTGCGCGGCTGATGTGGTTGAAGATTCCATTCAGTTCGTGGCGCCTCCTGCAAAAGCGGCATGTGCCGTCGGTTCTGCGCCTTCGGCTGGCTGCCTCAACCTTACCACAAGGTGCAAGGGATGCAAAAAAGCCAAGACGTGACTCCATTTCTTCATGCGCTTGCTGCGTCAATCAGAATCTGCGCGGCTGCGGCGAGGTGAGCAGCGGGGTTTTTTGGACCAAACATGCGCGCGGCCATGTAGGCGCCGTCCATCAGGAGAAGAAGCTGGTCGGCCAACGATTCTGGCTTTTGCGCGCCTGCTTCCTCTGCCAGGCGGCGGAAGCGCTCGCGCACGGATTGCTTGTGCTCCATGGCAACTTGATGACCCGCGTAATCTGGCTCAGGGTATTCGGTAGCTATGTTGAGAAATGGACATCCAAAACAGGCGGGAGATATGACGTATTCTTGCAGCGACCTGAAGAACGCGAGTAGCTTCTCGCGCGCGGTCGGCGCGTCCTTCGTGATGTCGTCAAAACGACTCCAGAATTGTTCATCATTATCCTTGAGATAAGCAACGATCAGGTGATCCTTAGAGGGGTAATAACGGTAGAGGGTCATCTTGCCAATGCCTGATTCCGCGGCGAGGGTATCTACACCGACGGCGCGGTAACCGTATTGGTAAAAGAGACGCGCGGCCGTTTGAAAGACTCTATCTTTGGGGGCGACTTCGTTTTTCATGGTATCTTCCCCTTGACACGATACAGGTTTGTATCGTATAATAGAACTCGTGCGATACAGGTTTGTATCATAGCACATTTGGAAATATCGCACAAGGAAAACAATGCACGCAAGCAGGCACTCTGACCGTGGGCCGCGAGGGAATGAGCCGAGCGCGGGATTCGCGGCGCCGCGGAGCGCAGTTGTAGCGGAAGCATAGTAGTGGAAGCATGGAAAGGAGAAGATTGGAGATGGAACACAGTACGACGTTGGGTCGCAGTACGCTGCGAGTGCCGCGCATGGGTGTCGGCGCCATGACCTGGGGCGAGCCGAAGGGCCTTGCCCGTTTGCATCCCGCGCAGACAGCCTATGGAGCCGCGCACGGAATCGAGGAGGAGAAACGCGCGCTTGAGTTCAGCATTGCGGCGGGTGTGAATCTGTTCGACACGGCCGCCATGTACAGCATGGGCGCGGGCGAGCGCCGCTTGGGTGAACTGGCGCATGGACACGATGTCATTATTGCGACCAAGTATCCGGCAGGCTTTTCATTCAGGGCTGAGAATTTTCCGCAGGAGTTGGAAAGGACGCTGGCGCGGTTGGGGCGCACGTCTGTTGATCTATACCAGCACCATTTCCCCAATCGGCGCTTGTCCATTCCGACCCTGATGAACTTTGTCGCCGATGCGGTCGAGGCTGGAAAGGTCAAGGCAGTGGGTGTCAGCAACTATTCGGCGGAGCAGATGCGCGAGGCGCATGCCGCGCTTGCCAAGCGTGGGATTCCGCTGGCGTCCAATCAGGTCGAGTATTCCCTGTTGAAACGTCAACCCGAGACAAACGGCGTGCTGGACGCCTGCCGCGAGTTGGGCATGACCTTGATCGCCTATTCTCCCCTGGCGGGCGGCCTGCTGACCGGCAAGTATTCAGTAGAAAACCGCCCTGGCGGATTGTTCCGCCGCATTCTGCCTCAGTACAACCGCAAGGCTTTGGAGGCAATCCAGCCCGTGCTTGCCATGCTGAGATCTTTGGGTGAAAAACACGCCCGAACCCCCAGTCAGGTTGCGCTACGCTGGCTGATTGAGAACCCCGTTGTGCTTCCGATCCCTGGGGCAAAGAATGGCAAACAGGCGCTGGATAACGCCGCCGCCTTGACGTTCTCTTTGACCGCGGAAGAGGTGAACATGCTCAATCAAGCGACCCTGGCATGGAGACGATAGCGGCTGTACAGGCTGACCCCGGCGCGAACGCAGCAATCAAGCCAGCTTGCGCAGGTTGGCGAGGCTGGCCAGCAGTTTCTTGATGCCTTTGCTCTTGAAGGCCACGGTCACCTCCTCGTCATCGCCGCGCATCTGACTGCTGATGACCGTTCCTTCACCAAAGAGGCCGTGGCTGATGCGATCACCGATTTTGAATTGGGGACTGCCACTGGGCCTGGCCGCTTGCCCCGACCGTGCGGCTGGCGCGGCGGCAGGCGCGGCGCGCGCCGGCGACCAGACTGTGCTGCTGGCTGACGTGGGCCGCGCGCGATCGGCCGCTGCGCCGTCGTCCGTGCGACGGCCCCAGGTGGTGGCAGCGCGGGCCGAGGCGCGCGCGGCATCGGTGCGTGCGCGCAGGCTGCGTCCTTCCATCAATTTGCCGGGAATGTCCTGCAAGAAACGCGAGGGCGGGCTGACATCATCACTGCCCCAGCGCGTGCGGCGGAAGGCGTGCGTCAGGTAGAGCCGCTCCTTGGCGCGGGTGATGCCGACATAGGCCAGGCGCCGCTCCTCCTCCATTTCCTCAGGATCCTCCAGGCTGCGCGCGTGCGGCAGCAAGCCATCTTCCATGCCGACCATAAACACGACCGGGAACTCCAGCCCCTTGGCCGTATGCAGCGTGAGCAGCGTGGGCGCGTTGCTCTGCTCTGGCAGGTCATCCGCGTCGGCCACCAGCGCCACCTCTTCCAGGAAGAGAGTCAGGTTGTCGGGCGGGGTGATGTGGGCGTAACGGCTGGCGACATTGCGCAGTTCGAGCACGTTGTTCCAACGGTCATCGCCCTCAGCCGTGCCATCGCGGATGGATTTTTCCAGGCCTGTGTCTTTGATGACTGCCTCGATCAGTTCGGCCACTGTGGCGCTGGCGCTCAAGCGTCGCCAGCCGGCATGCAGGTCGTAGAAATCACGCAGGGCATTGAGCGCGCGGCGGTCGAAGGGGTGCGTGGGCGGCGGCCCATTCGTGGATGGCGCTTCCGCGCCGGCCACGGCCAGGGTCAAAGCCTCGAACGGCGTTTGGCCGAGCTGGCGCGCCCACTGCTCCAGGGCGCTCAGGGTTTTGCCGCCAATGCTGCGCGGCGGCACGTTGATGATGCGGCTAAGGCTGACCCAATCCAGGGGATTGTGAATGGCGCGCAGGAAGGCCAGCGCGTCTTTGACCTCCTTGCGCTCATAGAAACGCGTGGCGCCAACCAATTTGTACGGCAAGCTGCGGCGAATGAAGGCTTCTTCCAGCGCGCGCGACTGGGCATTGGTGCGGTACATGACCGCCACATCGCCGGGCCGGCGGCCCTGCAAAACCAGGCTGGCAATCGTATCCACGACAAACGCGGCCTCTTCGTTTTCGTCATAGGCCTCGAAGATTTGCACTTTGGCGCCATAGCCTTGATCCGTGACCATATCCACCGGTTTGCGATGCGGATTGGAGGCAATGACCGCGTTGGCGGCGTCGAGGATGGTCTGGGTCGAGCGGTAGTTGCGGTTGAGATTGACCACCGTGGCGTCGGGGTAGTCCTCGCGGAAGCGCAAGAGGTTGCGGTAATCGGCGCCGCGAAAGCGATAGATAGATTGATCTGGATCGCCGACGACAAAGATGTTGCGCCGCGGTCCCACCAGCAGTCGGGCCAACTCGTACTGCGCGCCATTGGTATCCTGGAATTCATCCACGAGCACATACTGATAGCGCGCCTGATACTTGCGCCGCACTTCGTCGTTGCTGCGCAGCAGAAGCACCGGCACCATCAGCAAGTCATCAAAATCCATCGCGTTTTGCATCAGCAGCAGCTGTTGGTAGCGCGCGTAGATGCGGCTAATCACTTCCTCGCGGTAAGTGGCAGGCGCATAGGCGTCAGGGCCGATCAGCTCATTCTTGGCGCGCGAGATGGTGTTGAGAACGCCCCAGGGCGAGTAGAGTTTCTCGTCCAGGTTCATTTCCTTCAGCACCTGGCGCATCAGGGCCAATTGATCGGCGCTGTCGTAGATGACAAAGTTGGAGGTGTACGTGAGGTGCTCCGCCTCGCGCCGCAGCAGCGAGGCGCACAAGGAGTGGAACGTGCCGATGGGTAGGCCCCGTAGGTCCGCGCCCAGCAGGCGCTCGGTGCGCTCACGCATTTCGCGCGCCGCTTTATTGGTAAAGGTCACGGCCATGATTTGCCAGGCCGCGGCCAACCGCTCTTGCACGAGATGGGCAATCCGGTGCGTCAAGACCCGCGTCTTGCCCGATCCTGGGCCGGCCAAGACCAGCACCGGGCCAGTGGTAGCCATGACTGCCGCGCGTTGTTCAGGATTGAGTCCGGTCAAAATATCCATCGTGTGTCCATGTCATCAGGTGGGTCGGAAATGAGAAGCCTGGCCTCAGCAATTGGCGTCAGTTTCTAGCGTGAGCGCCTGACAGCAAACGCCGCGCCAGCCCTGGCAGGCCAGCGGCACAGAGCCGGGTACGGTCACACCCAGCGCCGTCAGCACGTGCACCACGTGGCCCAGTGGAAAACCCATCACACCGCTGTAGCAGCCCGCCAGCCGCGCCACCGGGTCAAAGACAGGATGTTGAATCGCGTACGCGCCGGCCTTATCCAGGGGGTCGCCGCTGGCGACATACGCCGCCAGTTCATCATCGGTATAGCTGCGCATCCACACCGTGGTCGTGCTGACTAGGGTGATCTCACGGCCCTGGCGGGGGTCCAGCCCGGTCACCGCGGTCATGACCAGGTGCTGCGTGTTGCGCAGCACACGCAGCATGCGTAGGGCATCCTCAGCATCCAACGGTTTGCCCAGCAGCTCACCGTCACACGCGACCACGGTATCCGACGCCAAGATCAAGGCCTCGGGCCGCCGTGCGGCCACGGCCACGGCTTTGGCCTGGCTGAGGCGACGCGCCAACGCCTCAGGCTCTTCGCCTGGGCGCGCCTCTTCATTGACATCGCCGGCTAACGCCTCAAAAGTCACTCCGAGTCGAGTCAGAAGATCGCGACGACGCGGCGAAGAAGAAGCCAGGATCAGAGTGGGATGGGCGGCTTGGCTAGTCATAGGCCGTGATTGTAGCAGGCGCTGCGTTCGCCGTCAAACAGGCCGGCGGGTTACTCGATTTGCTTTCGACGGCCAGGCTGCCATCGTCGCGGTCAGTTTGCATTGTCAAGGCATCTGTGGTAGAATCTAGCCCGTAACGATACCACTACATATTGTGGTTGAACAAAAATAATACACTATATGTAGTGTTCGTCTAACCAATGGATCAGTTCGCACGTGCCTGCTCCCCGGCCTCGATGGTATGCCTCGATTCAGGCGCATGGGTTTATCGGCAGCCACTTGTTGCACCACCGCGGGTGTTGAAACGTAGGTAAGCATGTTCTGTCCTCACTGCAAAAGCACCGATCATCGCGTGGTTGACACGCGGGGCGCCGGTGATGGAATTCGGCGGCGCCGCGAGTGCCATCAGTGTGGGGGGCGTTTCACCACCTACGAGCAGGTGTCAGCCAGCTTGATGGTGGTCAAGAGCGACGGCCGCCGCGAGCCGTATGACCGGCAGAAGCTGTTGGGCGGTATTCGCATCGCCTGCGCCAAGCGCCCGATTGCCATGGCCGACATGGAGCGCCTGGTTGAGCGGGTGGAAGAACAGTTGTACAACCTGGGGCGATCGGAAGTGCTCAGTGACGCCATTGGAGAAGTGGTTCTCAAGGAACTGAAGGAACTGGACTTGGTTGCCTACATCCGCTTTGCCACGGTCTACCTGCAACTACAAGACCTCTATGCGGTGCGCAACGAGATTGATAAACTGCTGCCGACCGGGGGTCAACCACGCTAGGCGAGACGGCGCCGTCAGGCCGGGTCAGCGATGAGTGAGATTCGGTTTGCGCTGAGCAGCGGCGATCGTTTCAACAGTGTGGCATTCGACCGTTTGCTGACAGGCATTACACGGCGAGCGCCGGAGCCGCAACGCGAAATCGTGATTGATCTCAGCGGCGTCCGTTTCCTGGATCCGTACGGGATGGTTTGCCTGGTTATGCTGGCGCGCTCGCTGCAGCGGGAGGATCATCCGGTTGCCTTTGTCCTTTCCAGGGATAGCGACGCCTTGCAGTTCGGTCACAGCATGGGATTTCATGACCATTTGGCGCTCTACGGCAGCCTGCGTAACACCGGCCGCACGCGCGGCGCAGCGCATGGGGGCGCATACGGCCTGGGATTGACCCCCATTCAGGCCAGCACCGACGTGGCGCTGGTGGTAGGACGTTTTTTGGAGTTGGCGCGTGCGGAGCTTGGCTTTAGCCTGGGCGACCTGATAGACAGCGCCAAGATCGTGTCTGAGCTGAGCAGCAATGTCAAGGATCACAGCCAGGATCAAGGGCTGGCAGCGGCGCACCTCTACCGCGACCGCCAGGGACGCCGATACGTGAGCATTGGTGTGGCGGATATGGGAATTGGCATCCGCCAAAGCTTGAGCCAACGACATGCCGAAGCCGGTCATTGGACACATGCGCAGGCGGTAGCGCAGGCGCTGGACGGGCTATCCAGCCGGGCAACCGGCGGCGGCTTAGGACTTTCTAACGTGCGTCAAATCGTGCGCCGCTACCAAGGGCGCCTTTCCCTGCGCTCAGGCGACGCAAAGTTACAACTGAGCGCAGACAAGCAGCCCCAAGCGCTGCATGTCGCATTCTTCGCGGGCGCCCAGGTTGGCATCTCGTTCAGCCAGGTGACTGAGACAGGTTAAACATGGCGCTTTATGAGAAAGTGATCACCCTAGACAACGCAATTCTTGGAGGGCGTGATCACGGTATGGCCAAGCGGCTGCTTGAAGAAATAGTCAGACTGCCGCGGCGCAGCCTGCTGGTTCTAGAGTGCGCCAAAACGATGTTCATGGATTTCTCCTGGGCGGACGAAGTGGTGGTTTCGCTGGTTGAAGCGGCGCAAGACAGCAGCACGATCGAACGCTTTGTGGTGATTCGCAACGCAGCGCCTTCCGTCGTCGAAAGCGTAGATGTGGCGCTGAACCGTCGCGGCCTGGCCTGCGTTCATGTCAGCAGCCGGGGCGAGCTGCAAATTTTGGGCGCGCTAAGCCCTGTGCTGCGTGAAACCTTCGTGCAAGCATTGGAACTCAAGCAGATCAGCGCGCAAGACCTGCCCGGCGACCTTTCGCCGAGCACAAAGAGCAATCGCCTGCGCGACCTGGAAAGCAAGGGACTGCTCTACCGCGTGGGCATTGAGAACGTGGACGGCGGCGGCCGTCGCTTTTTGTACGAAGTGGTGCGTTAAGCAGACATTGGGCCGGGTGGAGTGGCCATCTGGCTCTTATTTTCTACAGCGAATTTGGCAGAGTTTGCAAAAAACGAATTCCGAGTCTTGAAGGAGAAGATGCGATGACGACCGAGACGACAGCAATCAGTGAAAAACAAAAAGTGCTAGAGACAAAGACGGTCTCCGCCGTGGTCGAGGCGCCAGAAAGTTCCGTCGCCGCCCATGCAGAGAATGGCAGCAGCAAAGTCGTCCTGGGGCGCAACGGTGGTCAGAATCATGTCGCCACGGTCGCGTCCTTGATTCGGGCTAACGGCAGCCGCCCAAGCATCGTGATTCCCACCATGATCATCAAGCGTGACGGCCGCGTCGTGCCGTTCGACATTGGTCGCATTGAAAGCGCACTCGCGCGCTGTTTCAACAGCTTGAATCGCACGCCCAGCGTGCCGGTGGAGGAACTTGCCCAGCAGGTCGTCAACATCATCGCCGCCAAACATCCGGCCCCAAGCGTCGAGGATGTCCAAGACATCGTCGAGATGGTGCTGCAGGCGGCCGGCGAGTATGAGGCCGCCAAACATTACATCCTCTATCGCGCGGAACACGCCAAACTGCGCGGCGCGCGACCGATTCCGGACGAGGTGCGCGAGGCCTTCCAGGCATCCGATCGCCATTTCCCAACACAATTGCAGAAATTTCAGTTCTATGACAAGTATTCCCGTTTCAGTTACGAGGCAGGGCGCCGCGAAACCTGGATCGAAACGGTAGACCGTTCCGTCGCCTACCTCGCGGAGCTTTCGCAGCAGCGGCTGCCCGCCGAAACGTACGAGCGTCTGCGCCGCGGCATTTTGGAGATGAGCACGATGCCGTCCATGCGTCTGCTGGCCATGGCCGGGCCTGCTGCGCGACGCAACAACATCACCATTTACAACTGCTCTTACCAGCCCGTCGAGAGCATTGACTCCTTCGTGGAGGCTCTCATCATTTCGATGAGCGGCTGCGGCGTTGGCTATTCGGTCGAACACCGCTATGTCGAGAATTTTCCACGCATCCGCCGGCAAACCGGCGCGACGGCTCTGCCTTATACGGTGGAAGATTCGGCCGAAGGCTGGGCGGATGCGCTGCGCACTGGACTTGCCACCTGGTTCGAGGGCGGCGACCTGCGCTTTGACCTGTCCCAGCTGCGGCCGGCCGGCGCACCGCTGCGCACCAAGGGCGGCCGCGCCTCCGGGCCAGAACCGCTGCGCCGCATGTTGGAGTTTGCGCGGGGACGCATCCTGGCGCGGCAAGGCAACTTCCTGCGGCCGCTCGATGCGCATGACATCATGTGCGCGGTCGGCGGCGCGGCAGTCAGCGGCGGTATGCGGCGCACCGCCATGATTTCGCTCTTCGACTTGGATGACGAGGAGATGCTCCAGTGCAAGAACGGCGATTTCGAGCGCAGCAACAGTCAGAGATGGAACGCCAACAACTCCGCGGTGTGGCCGGATCGCGAGTTGACGCAGCTTGAAATCGCGCGCTTCATGCTGGACATGATCGAGTCAGGCCGCGGCGAGCCAGGCATCTTCAGTCGCCGCGCCGCTAACGCCCTGCGCCCAGAACGCCGCGCGGCGAGCGATTTTGGAACTAATCCGTGCGGCGAAATAAACCTGCGGCCATGGGAATTCTGCAATTTGACGGCCGCAGTCGCACGCGCGAACGACACGCCCGAAAGCCTACGCAGTAAGGTTGAAATCGCCACCATCATCGGCACGATTCAATCCATGGCGACGCACTTCCCGGGCCTGCGGCCGGTGTGGCGACAGAACTGCGAAGAGGAGCGCCTGCTCGGTGTAGACATCACCGGCCAGATGGACTGCCCCGTCGTCCAGGACCCGCGCATCATGGCGCAGCTTAAGCACCACGCCGTGCAGGTTAACCGCCAGGTCTCCGAACTGCTAGGCATCAACCCATCGGTTTCGATCACCTGCGTGAAACCGAGCGGCAACACCAGCCAATTGGTGGACTGTGCATCGGGTCTGCATGCCCGTTGGGCGCCCTACTACGTGCGCAACGTGCGCGTCAGCGCGCATTCGCCGGTCTTCAAGGTGCTGCGCGATGCCGGCGTCCCCATGGACCCCGAAAACGGTCAAACGCCCCAGGATGCCGACACCTGGGTGGTGCACTTCCCCGTCAAGTCGCCCGACGGCGCCATTACCCGCCGAAACCGCTCGGCCCTGGCGCAGTGCGAATACTGGCTGCAAAACAAACTCTATTATACGGAGCACAACCCAAGCGTCACCGTGACCTATCATGACGACGAAGTGCTGGAACTGGTCAAGTGGGTGTGGGAACACCAGGATGTCGTCGGCGGCATGGCTTTCCTTCCTTCTTATGATGCGCAGTACGACCAGATGCCGTACGAGGAAATCAGCGCCGAAGCGTATGAGCGGCTGGCGGCCTCGTTCCCAGACATTGATTTTTCCAAGCTCTTCCGCTACGAAGAAGAGGATTTGACCACAGCCGCGCAGGAGCTGGCCTGCATGGCCGGC